>JBEWPY010000069.1:0-9577 GCA_047689495.1 Candidatus Sulfurovum profundilacunae
AGAAGTTCTATATGTGTTCCAATATCATTTTGGCTTTTGAGCCTATCGATCTGATTGTTTTCAGGAAACATATTTTCAAAAACAAGGAAGAGGCCGTCATCACTGAAATTCTCTTTTTTAGTGATACCTTCGATATAGTATGACTCATCAATTCCCTCTAGATAAGTGAAACTTACTTTGCCGAAGGTTTTTTCTTCAAGATAACCTAAAGGCTTTCCCTGTTTTAAGACATATATTTTCAAGATTTCCTCATATTAATTAAGTATATATACTTAATTATATAGTTTAAAGCCCATTTTGTCAAGTAGTAATATAAAGTCTTGACAACTTTGAGTAAACAGAGTATAATAAAGTATATATACTTTATTATACAGGACATAATGAAAACAATGGCAGCAGCAAAAAGAAGAGATCTTTTCAGTAAAAATATTGAGACTATTAATGGGTTGCTACTACAAAAAAAAATGTACTCCCTGAAAGATCTTAATATATTATTGATTGATTTAAAGTCAAAAAGACTTGTAGCTCAGGATATCTCTGCAAGACGCTTTTTTGATTTGCTTCAAGAGAGATTAGGACTCAGGACATACTCTGTATCTTCAGAGAGGATCAATAAGGTCAGATACTCGCTTTTTCAAGATATCAATGTCTATGATTTTGTAAATTCATTTGAACGCCATGGTTTTTTTTCAATGAGTTCGGCATTAAATATACAAGGGTATAGTGATCAAAAGAGTGAGTTCATTTTTTATGCGAAAGAGCAGTCCCCAAAGCATAATCTTTCAGATGATGCACTGACCCAAGAAGCTATTGACCATGCTTATCGAAAAGAATATCGATACACAAGTAGCATTGCTTCATATGATGGCAAGTATATTGTTTATCTTACCCCAAAACATACTGATCGTTTTGAAATAATAAAACATAATGGCTATGATGTATCATCTATCCATAGGGCTTTTGTAGAGATGATCATGCACGTGCAGTACTTCAAAAATTTCGAGGATGTGATAAAAATATTTCAACCACTTAAAGAGAAGTTGGATCCTAAAAAAATCTTTCAGGTAGTAGAAGCGTTCGATCCCATCTATCCATATTTTCAATTGATCGGTTTTTCACTGGAGAAAGTAGGATTTGATAAAGATGAACTTATTTTGTTTAAGTATCAGGTTTCTGATCTAAATTTTTATACCCAAAAAGGAAAAGATGCGTATCATTTTAATACTAGATGGAATATTTATTATTAAGTCAATTCACAATAAATGTTCAATGCTTTTTTAACTTGAAGTGTCAAGAGAACTTTATTATAAATATATACTCCTAAAGAAAATTCGGATCCCTATTCCTATCTTAAAGAAGCATAAGAATAGTAAAATAGGTTAAAATCTCTCAAGTTACGCTGCATTGGGCTTTAGTTTTGATGATTAAAAGTAGTGGCCGGGAGAGGGGGATTCGAACCCCCGGAGGTATTACCCTCACCGGTTTTCAAGACCGGCACGTTCAACCGCTCCGACATCTCCCGTAACAATGAAGTGGGGAATTTTATCTCACTAAAGATAAAACCCTGTTTAGTAAAAATAAAGTTTCTGTCAAACGAACAAAAACAATGGAGGTGCCAGCCGGACTCGAACCGGCGAATAGCAGCTTTGCAGGCTGCGGCCTTACCAACTTGGCGATGGCACCTTATATACTTTAATACGCTATTTCAAAGCGACCATTCAATTTATAAAATTGTTTTACGATCTATTGATGGTGCCCGGGGCCGGACTTGAACCGGCACGGTCGCAATGACCGGGGGATTTTAAGTCCCCTGTGTCTACCAATTTCACCACCCGGGCCCGATCGAACACCAGTTTTAATTGCAAATTTTAAAATAATAAGTCTTTCTCTTGCTTCTGAACCGATAGGTGAAGCTTTAGTGAGATGAATTGATGCGGGACTTTGTTCCGTATCAAGAAGACCTCTATTAATGGAGCGGGCGAACGGATTCGAACCGTCGACCCTAACCTTGGCAAGGTTATGCTCTACCCCTGAGCTACGCCCGCACTCCAAACCAAACTTTGAGAAATCCTCAAAATCGGAGTGAGATTATAGCCAAAAAGAGTTTTAATGTAAAGAGGCAAGCGGAATTTTTTTCAAAAAATACTTTTATTAAAAGTTTTTTATGTTTTTTGAGATGCAAAGTGCTATAATCGCCTAAAACTATAGAAAAAGGCTTTTTGATGAGAAGTGATGAGATAAAACAGGGGTTCAGCAGGGCTCCGCATAGAAGTTTACTGCGGGCGACAGGTGTAAAAGATGAAGATTTTGAAAAACCGTTCATCGGTGTGGCAAACTCATTTATCGAAATCATCCCGGGACACTTTTTCCTTAACAAAGTAGCTGAATTGATCAAAGAAGAGATCCGTGCCAACGGATGTGTGCCGTTCGAGTTTAATACCATCGGTGTGGATGACGGTATCGCGATGGGGCATGACGGGATGCTCTACTCGCTTCCAAGCCGCGAGATCATCGCAAACTCCATAGAAACTGTAATGAATGCGCATAAACTTGATGCAATGATCGCGATCCCCAACTGCGACAAGATCGTACCGGGAATGATCATGGGTGCTTTGCGTGTCAACGTACCGACCGTGTTCGTCTCCGGCGGACCGATGGCTGCGGGACACAAGAAAGACGGTACGCCGATCGACCTTGCTACGGCATTCGAAGCAGTCGGTCAGTTTGAATCGGGCGAGATAGATAAAGAGGAGCTCACTGACATTGAGTGTAATGCCTGCCCGAGCGGGGGAAGCTGTTCGGGCATGTTTACGGCGAACTCTATGAACACACTGATGGAAGCGATGGGCATCGCGCTGCCGGGGAACGGTACGATACTGGCGCTTACACCGGAGAGAACAGAGCTTTACAAAAAAGCAGCAAGACGCATCTGTGAGATAGCAAAGGCAGAACAGGCAGAGCGTGAAAAGTTCAGGCTGAGAAACATTCTGAATGAAAATGCCGTACGAAATGCCTTTGCGGTAGATATGGCAATGGGAGGAAGCTCCAATACCGTACTTCATATGCTGGCGATCGCCAAAGAGGCGGAAGTAGATTTCAACCTTGAAGATATCAACCAGATCAGTCAGCGTGTTTCACATATTGCCAAGATCTCTCCTTCACTGACAACCGTACACATGGAAGATATCAACAAAGCCGGAGGCGTCAATGCCGTCATGCATGAAATGATGAAGCGCGGAGATAATATTCTTATCGATAACCCTTCTATCACGGGTGAGACCCTGTATGAAAAAGTAAAAGATGCCAAGATCCTCGATACCAATATCATCCACACCATTGACAACCCTTACTCTGAGGTGGGCGGTCTGGCTATCCTTTACGGCAACCTGGCTGAACAGGGTGCCGTGATCAAGACAGCCGGTATCACAGGAGACAGGGTTTTTACCGGGACAGCAGTCTGTTTCAACTCCCAGGATGAAGCGATCAAAGGGATCATAGGAGGCAAAGTAAAAGCGGGCAATGTCGTAGTGATCCGCTACGAGGGACCTCGTGGAGGTCCCGGTATGCAGGAGATGCTCTCTCCGACAAGTCTCATCATGGGCATGGGCCTTGGAGATGATGTGGCACTTATTACCGACGGCCGGTTCTCCGGGGCAACCAGAGGGGCAAGTATCGGACACGTCAGCCCGGAAGCAGCCGAAGGCGGGCTCATCGGCCTGCTGGAAGACGGGGATGAGATCTTCATCGATGTGGACAACTATATTCTCAAAGCGAAACTTACTTTTGAAGAGATCGCAGAGAGAAGAGACAGATTCAAACCAATTGTCAAACCCCTCAAGAGCAAATGGCTCAAACAGTATAGAGCACTTGTGACCAACGCAAGTTCGGGAGCTGTACTCGAAGCGGAATAGGCTTCGGGTGCTTTGCGATATTCATAGGCTATAGCCCATCTGATCCTTTTTGAAAAAAATAAGCTAGCTGCAGCCACAATAGCTATAATTTTTGTTTTTAAATATTATATTGCGTGAAGCAGTAGAAAAAAGGAGCCTGAGAAAGCTCCTTTAAAATGCTGTTATGAAGGCCTTCTTGCGCCCATATAGCGTTGAGAGTAAAATGGTTTTTTCAGGCTAGTGATAATCACTTTCTTCCCTGCTGAAGAGGCATGGATAAACTTGTTATCTCCCATATAGATACCGACGTGATTGACATACCCTTTGCGCCTTTTTGAAGTGTCAAAGAAGATCAAATCACCCTTTTTAAGCTCGCTTCTCTTCACAAATTTGCCGTACTTGGACTGCATGATAGAGGTTCTGGGAATTTCGATACCGTTCTTTTTGTAACAATATTTTGTAAATCCGGAACAATCAAAGGTCCCTTTGGTCCCTACTGCACCCCATACATATTTGTTGCCCAGCTTTGTTTTTGCTACTTCGATAATCTTTTTTGACTTAGGCTGATCTGTCTTCTTGGCGGAAAAAAACTTTTCTAACGGGTTCCAGGAGGACTTCTCTCCCTTTGTTACCGCAGGGTTAGAAGAGATAGAGGCTACAAAGTTTTTAGAACTCTTTTGCTTTTTAGCCTGATATGTCTTTGTTCCGCCGGCCGCAGGAACCTTGATCGTTTGACCTGCCGTGATCCTGGTGCCCTTCATTTTATTGATCTTTTGGAGTGTTTTGACATCCGTACCGTACTTCTTTGCAACCGTATAGAGCGCATCCCCGCTTTTTATGCGATAGGTTGCCGTCTGTATGCTCTTTTTTTCTTTTGCGCCAATACCGGGTACTTTGATCGTGCTGCCTGCTCTCAATACATCACTTTTCAAATGGTTAAGCGATTTAAGAGTTTTGACGTCAGTACCATATTTTTGTGCGATAAGAGAGAGAGCATCCCCCTTCTTTACTTTGTAGGTTGATATGCTCTTTTCAGAAGGGTGCTTGCCTGTCGGTATGGTTAAGATCCTTCCGATTTTAAGAACCTCACCCTTTTTCAAACCGTTTGCTTGACGCAGTTTTTCAGTTTTTATACTGTTTTCAAGCGCAATTTCATAAAGTGTATCACCGCTTTTAACCGTATGTTTTACAGTTTGAGCAGAAACTTGACTTGTCAACAAAATCATTGTGGGTAATAACATATAAGAAAACTTCAAGGGACTCCTTTTTCTTTTATAACTAGATACCGGGAAATAGCTTCCATATTTTCAAATATAACAGAATCATACCAGTCTACAGTTAATCAACAATAAATCCAACTTTACATTTTTCTTAAATATTTTACGATGTGATCGGCTACTCTCAACGCATTGGCATAGATCGTCCAGGTATAGGCAACAGACCCTCCCGTCGGCATAAAACTGGCGTCTGCTATATACAGGTTGGCGACATCATGTGATTGACAGTACTTGTTCAGTACCGAAGTTTCCGGGTCGCTTCCAAAGCGGCAGCCGCCGGCTATCAGGTTTTGCGGAGGGCTGGCGGAGACAGAGCTGTAAATGTTTTCTGCCCCCATCTCCTCGAGTACCTCTTCGCACTTTTCGGCGATATAGTTTCCGACCTTCAGGTCATGAGGATGGTTCGCAATACGCAGTTTTCCCACCGGCATTCCGTATTTGTCCTTATAATTTTCATCTACTGTGACAAAACAGTCATCATGGGGAAGCCAGTCGTTAAAGATCTCAAAACGGATACTCTTGCTCTCCTTAAAACGTTTGACGACCTTCTCTCCCAGTGCTTTCCCCCATATCAGCCTGCCCTCTTCTTCGTTATTTTTGTTCGCACGGGCAATGATATTCTGATGTTCGAACATAAACTCCACCGATCCTCCTTTGAATGTCCCGTCCCACCAGTGATCGATAAAATACCAGTCCAGGATAGAGCGATTGACAAAAAGGCCCGTTTGCATCAATTTTTCAAAACCGATCTCTTTCAGGCTATCCCTCTGCAGTTCCCCCTGCCCTGAACCACCGGCTGAGAAAATAAGATTTTTTCCCAGTTCTCCGGAACTATTGCCTAAACCATTGGGATGGTTCTTGTTTTTAGAGTTTAAAAGCAATCTGACACTCTCATGGGCCTGCGCTGCTACAACGAAAATCTTTGCAGTGATCTTGTACTCTTTGCCTGTGACGGTGTCAACAGCCACAGCTGATTTTACCTCATCTTTGCCACTCTCAAGATATTTGACATGTGTGTTGCTCATCAGTGTCAGGTTACCGGTTGCCAGTGCCGGATAAAGCAGCGCTTCCCTTGAACTTCCCTTTGCACCGGAGCTGCATCCGTAACTTCCGCAGAAATTGGAGTAGTAGCAGGCATTTCGATGGCCTCTGTCCTGAGAAAGAACGGCACGCGGCGTGACAAGCGGCGTAATGCCAAGCGCTTTGCAGCGTTTGTCAAAAAGTCCGGTCACATCATTCTCTCTCGTTGGCGGCTGAGGAAAGTCCGGTGTACTTCTCCATGGCTCATAGGGATGCTTTCGATATTCGCCGGAGATACCTATCGCCTCCTCGGCCAATGTATAATAAGGCTCTATCTCTTCATAGCTGATCGGCCAGTCCGCTACATTGGCGCCCTCGATATCTCCGTATTTGCTTCTGAGCCTGAAGTCATCCGGATGCATACGGTGAAGCATCCCGCTCATAAAGTTGGAAGAGCCCCCTACGATGTTCCCGTTCCAGAAACTCCACCCCGACTCATAGGTAGGGGTCGCTGCCCACTTTCCGTCTACCTTCTCTTCTATCACATGATACTCATCAAAGAGGCTGGGCGTCACGATATCTCTGCGACAGTAAGCAAGTTCGTCTTTGCTGAACTCTTCACGTCGTATAAGCCTGCCCTTTTCCAGCACCGCTACTTTGTACCCTGCTTTACAAAGGGTGTAGGCTACTGTCCCGCCACCTGCTCCTGAGCCTACGATCACCACATCATAGCTGCTCATAGCCCGATATACCTTGTTTTGGGTCTTGGTATCCCTCCAAACGAGGAGACAGCCTTCCAGGCAGCTTCATCGATATTGGAGCCATACACAGGATCTGAGAAGAGTGCTTCCATGCCCAGGGTCATGATACGGTGAAGCCAGTTTCTGCCGTAATGTGTCTCTTCATAAGAACGCAACGCTTTCTCTTTTTCTGCCCTGTTCATAGCTGTAAATCTTCCTTCCGTACGGTCATGAAGTTCTTTGGCACCCTCTATCACAAATGCTCTGATATCCCTGTCATAGGAAGCATGCATCACAGTTTTGATCAGAAATGTTGTCATATGCATCTCTTCGGCGGAAGGCAATTTGCCGCCGGAAGGGAACATATGCTGCTGTACCGTTTCGAGAAGAGGAGTAACAGCGTTGATCTCTTTTTGTACTGTACCGATCTCTTCCGCACTCACCATCACACTGCAGCCTACTGCTGTACTGAAAGATAAAAAGTTTCTACGTGTCATCACATCTCTTTATTGATAAGATATACTATTTTAGCGTATTAGTGTGAACGGTTAGTGTAGCCCACAATATACTCGAAGTTACACATACATTACACAAGTAAAGTATTATACTTTGAATATCCGAAAAAATAAAAAAGGAGATATCATGTTTAAAAAAATTCTTGTCAGTTCACTGCTTTGTCTGGCATTGGTAGGATTTGCCGGATGTGCAGACAGTACAAAAAATATGTCGGGAAAATGCGACAGTGCTAAAAAAGTAGAGAAAAAATGCGGGGCAGGCAAATGTGACAGCGCTAAAAAAGCAGAGAAAAAATGTGGTCAATAATCCACCTTAAAAAATAGACGCAAGGAGGATATTATGATACAACATATCTATCCCAAAACAAGAAATATACTCTCAAAAGGGCAGGATCTCTCTTTGCTGTCGGCAAGACTGGTTTTGGCTTACGGCTTTTTCGGACCGGCAATGAATAAATGGGGAGATATCGGTGCAATCGCCGTTTGGTTTGAATCTTTGGGTATACCGCTTCCCACATTGAATGCTTACATGGCTGCAACCACCGAACTGTTCGGTGTTGTACTTCTCTCCCTAGGCCTTTTCACCAGAATTATCTCTATCCCGTTGATCATCGTCATGATCGTTGCGATCATTACCGTTCATCTGCCTCATGGTTTTAGTGCCGGAGACAACGGCTTTGAAATACCGCTCTATTATATGTTATTCTTGTCGGTGTTCGCAACATTCGGTGCCGGGAAGATAAGCCTTGACCATCTTATCTTCGGAGACGATCAATAACTCTTTTACTTTCAATTAAATATCTTCGTATATAATGGCTTTCTATCAACTTCATAAGAAGGAAGCCATTATGAGATCGCTGTTTTTTTCTATACTTTTACTCTTTTCATTTACTGCCTGCGAGAACAGAAGCGAGACACAAGCCCAACGGGATGCACGGATAGCCCAGGAAGCAAGAGAAGCACTGCTGTCTGAACTCAAAGCAAAACAAGAGGCTGAAAAGAAAGCCCATGAAGAAAATTCTACCCTTTTCAAAATCGGTATATCCAAAGAGGAAAATGTGATTACCATCGATACCAATAAAACCAAACACTTCTTTGAAGAGATCGGAGAAAAACTCTCCAAACAGATGGAACAGCTTTCCAAAGAGGCTGAAAAAGGAAATTTCTCACATCAAGAAGCGGGAATTGAGGCAGACGAAAAATACATTGTCATAGATGTCAATAAAACAGAATCTTTTCTTGACAAATGGATTCAAAAAATGCAAAATTTCGCGAAAGAAATGGATGAGCTATTGAAAACGTTTGACAACCAGGAATCACAATAGTAAAGGATATACAATGCAGCAAATAGATATCAACTCCGATGAGTTTCAGGCAGAGCTGGAGAAAACATGGCAGTTTGTCGGAAAGATCAACAAGCAGTTCGGATTTGTCCAGAATCCCAATGAAGAGGTCAATGAAGGGGTAGCGATGGGGCTTGCCAGAAACAGGCTTACCTACGGAAAACGCTTCTGCCCGTGTTTTATGGTGATCGGTGAGACCAAAGAGGAGCAGAAGGCTGCAGACAACCGTATCTGCCCATGTAAGCCCGCCCTTGAGAAGGAGATCCCGGAAGAGGGGCTCTGCCACTGCGGTATCTTCTGTACCTCTGAGTATGCAAAAGCACAACAGCTCAAAGATAAAGCCGAGGAAGTAGCGCATGCCCATTCACAGGGACTTACCAAAGGGCAGGCCGAAGCACTGCTTAAAGAAGAACAGCTTGACGGGGATGAACTGGAAGCACTGATTGAAGCCAGAGCACTCAATATGGTAGACTTTACCCTGATGGATGTACGTGAGTATATGGAGTTCCAGATGGGACATATCAGAGGGACCGATGTGCTGGTATCGACTTCGCAGTTTTATGCCAGGATAGAAGAACATGCAGACAAAAAACAAAAACCGATCATTCTCTACTGCCATACAGGAAGCAGAAGCTTCCAGGTACAGCATGCCATGAAAGCACTCGGATTCGAACATGTCTGCAACCTGCGCCCCGGGATCATCGCCTACCGCGGAGAGACCCAAAGAGGAGAATAAGTGCTTAGTGCTTAGTGCTTAGTGCTTAGTGCTTAGTGCTTAGTGCTTAGTGCTTA
>JBEWPY010000070.1:0-9515 GCA_047689495.1 Candidatus Sulfurovum profundilacunae
TATCTCCTATCTCCTATCTCCTATCTCCTATCTCCTATCTCCTATCTCCTATCTGAAAATCCCCATTTCTCCCAGTTCGGTTCTTCACTTACATGAGGAAAACCGTCAAGTATCTCCTGGGGCTGAAAATTCGATTTGTAGGCAAAAGCCTTGCAGCCGTCTACCCAGTAGCCCAGATAAATCCATGGCAGTTCAAGTATCTTTGCCAGCTCTACCTGGTAGAGAAGAGAGTAGGTGCCCAAAGAGAGCCTTGAGTAGTCCGGGTCATAATAGAAGTAGATTGAACTGATCCCGTCATCGAGTACATCGATGAGATCTACACCGATCAGTTTGTCCCCATCCATATAGAGTACCTCTTTGCCAAAGTCATGTGCCCCGTCCACAAAGTTTTCGTAGTATTCCCTTTGGGAAATATCACGGTGGGCCCAGCCGTCTTTTTGATGCTTGAAGGTATGATATTTGTTATAGAGGTCAAGATGTGCTCTGGTCATCGTCGGTTTTTGTACGATGATCCGAGTATCCCTGTTTCTGTTGATTGCTTTACGCTGGGATCTGCTGGGTTTGAATTTTTCTACATCGATGCGGAGGCTTTTGCACTCGTTACAGCCGTTGCAGACGGGGTGAAAAAAGAATTTTCCAAAACGTCTCCACCCGCGCTCTATCACAGCTGAAGTAAACGTTTTTGATGCACTGTTGATATACTTGTAATTCATACGTACACTTTTCTCGGGAAGGTAGGCACACTTATAATCCAACATCGAAAAATCGGTGGATGGGGGATTCAGTAAATCTAATTCTTCATTCATTAACGCGATTATACAGAAAATAGTGTAAAATTCATATATTTATCGTCATTCTCATACAGGCTACGGGAATCTGCGATCTATTTTACATAGCCGCTTTGGTTCTCCGGGTGATTGAAAGGCATCTCTTTTGTGCAATTCCGGGGATGAAAGCGATCAGGAGTAATTTTGTTTCTTTATCAGCCGACCTCCGGATACTGTTACAACAGTGACTCTATCTTTTTATATGATTTTATCTCAGGGTTTAACCCCAAAGGTTCCCTGCTTGATGTAGGGTGCGGGGTAGGGATCATCTCTTTGCTTCTTGCACGTGATTTCCCTCTTAAGACAAGCATTATCGATAAACAGCAGAAAATGCTGGATTATGCGGTGCATAATTTTTACCTGAACAGGCTGGAGGCAAAAAGCCATCTGGGAGATTTTACAGCGCTGCAGACAGAAGAGAGGTATGACTTTATTGTTTCCAATCCGCCTTTTTATGATCCCCGGGTGACACAGAGCGAGGATACCCATCTGAATACCGCACGTTATGCACACCATCTTCCTCTCGAAGCCTTTGTCAGGAGTGTCAAAACTTTTTTGAAGCCCAAAGGATGGTTTATCTTCTGTTATGATGCCAAACAGACCGATCTGCTCTTGCATTATCTTAAAAGAAATGGTATAAACCCTGAGAAGATACAGTTTGTGCACTCCAAGATCGACAGGGAGTCCAAACTGGTGATGGTCGCAGCACGCAACAACTCCAGATCCATGACACAGGTCCTGCCTCCGTTTATCGTATTTGGGGAGGACAGCCTCTACGGGCCTGATGCGAAAAAGGCCTTTGAAAGAGCCGGTACGCACAGTATCAAAGGAGATTTTTGGTCAGGGAGCAGATAGCAGATAGCAGATAGCAGGTAGCAGGGAGCAGGGAACAGGTAGCAGGGAGCAGGTAGCAGGGAGCAGGTTTGGTAGGCATTGCTGTGCAATGCTTTTATCTTATGTATATAAAATTATCAGGGCGGGAAATACCTGCCATAAATAGAGTCATATGTGATGCCGGAAGGCGATAGATGGATAAAGGATTTTTTTGGAACTGTTATCAGATGAAAATTACAGCTACAAGTTCGACCCGAGTGCCTGTGAGGCATGCGGCGGCCACTGCTGTACCGGAGAGAGCGGATATATCTGGGCCAGGTATGAAGAGATAGAAAAAATGGCCGCATTTGTTAACCTAAGCGTAGAAGATTTTGCTACAATGTATCTAAGAAAGGTGAAACATCGCTATTCGCTCATAGAGAAAAAGTTGAGTGAAGAGGATTATGCCTGTATCTTTTTTGATGAGAGGCTAAAGCGGTGCAGCATCTATCCTGTACGTCCAAGACAGTGTCGTACCTTTCCCTTTTGGGAACAGTTTAAACATAATGAAGAAGAGGTGAGAAAAGAGTGTCCTGGTATCGTATAATCCTGATAGCGATGATCAGCAGTATCATGCTGAATGTATCTTTGCAGGCGAAAGAACAGATTGAGATCAATGAAGATGAATTGATTATGAAAGGTTTATGGTTTGATGAGCAGAAAGCCTATAATTACAGCAGAATCGTCTATGGAAAACTTTTTGATATGACAGGTGAAAAGGAGTTCTTGTTTCGTGAAATGAGGGCATCACTGTTTAGCCGTACGTTTATCGATGAAAGTATTGAAAGATTAAAAGCGTGGGATCTCAAACATCCCGGTACATTGGAAGTAAGACGTCTTTTGATCCCTTTGTACCTTACGGCAAACAAAGTGGTTTTAGCGAAAAAAGAGTCGGAGTATCTTTTGGAGAGATCCAGGGAAGCCGGTGACCTTGAACTGGCTTCAAACTCATTTTTATATACGGGAGAATTTGTGCGGGCATTGAGCCTTTTGAAGACGGTTTATGATGAGACGCTCAATGAAAATGTTTTATTGCGGATAGCAACGATCATGGATGAGTATACGCAGCAGCGCAAAGAGGCGATCGCACTGCTTGAAACACACCGAAGAATGAATATCTCAAGTCAAAATATTTATTTAAAGCTCCTCCAGCTTTATGTGAAAGAGAATAATATTGATGGACTCATCACTACCTATAAGGCACTCTATGAACAGGAGAACGATGAGAAGTATATGCGCAAGATCATTGATGCCTATGTGTATAAAAAAGATCTGGACGGGGCGATTGCATTTCTGGAAAAATATCGCAAAGGCCATGAAAACATCCTGTATGACCTTTATAAGGCAACCAGATCCTTTGAAAAAGCGATACTCCTTGTAGACCACTTTTACAATGAAGACAACAATGTAAAATGGCTGGCGGAAAAGGGGATGCTTCTGTTGGAACAGGCAGAAGACAAAGATGACAGAAAGATGCTGGAAAATGTCGTTTCATATTTTGAAAGAGCAATCGAACAGGGAGTAGATGACAGTATCTACCTGAACTACTACGGTTATACATTGATAGATAAAGAGTTTGATATTGAAAAGGGTATGAAAATTGTTCGGGAAGCGCTTAAACAACAGCCTGAAAACACTTATTATCTTGATTCTCTAGCGTGGGGATATTATAAACAAAATGAGTGTAAAAAGGCGTACGACCTGATGAAGAGAGTAGTTGAAATAGAAGGTTTGGACCAGGAAGAGATCATGGAACACTGGGAAGCGATACAGAAGAAGTGCAAATAATACAGTGTTCAGCGTTCAGCCTTCACTGTTTGGATATAATACGCGAAAATTTTGCCCAAGGCTGACAGATGGCACAGATTTTAGATGAAATTATCAAAAAGACAAAAGCTGATCTGGAGAAAAGAAAAGCAGAGTACCCTGAAGAGTGGCTGGGGCGTTCTCTGGCTTTTAACCCTTTTTTCCCAAAAGATGTGAAATCGGCACTGCGTTCAACAGAAGAGAACCCTTACCGTATCATTGCAGAGATCAAAAAAGCAAGTCCGAGCAAGGGAGTGATCCGCGAGGATTTCGATCCCATGCTTATCGCACAGCAGTATGAAAAAGGGGGCGCAGACTCACTCTCTATCCTGACCGAACCCCACTATTTCCAGGGAGACAAAGAGTATCTGGGTATGGTACGCCGCTATGTGAACCTGCCGCTGCTTCGCAAAGATTTTATTGTAGATAAGTACCAGGTGCTTGAAGCACTTGCTTACGGTGCAGACTACATTCTGCTTATCGCCGCAGCACTCAGCCGCAAAGAGCTTAAAGAGCTTTACAATTATGCGCTCCATCTGGGCCTGGATGTTCTGGTAGAGATACATAACAAAACAGACCTGGTCAAAGCAACGTTTGCCGGTGCGCAGATCATCGGTATCAACCACCGCAGCCTTGAGACCTTTGAGATGGATATGAGTCTGAGCGAAAAACTCATTCCTCTTATCCCGAAAGGAAAGATCATCGTTGCTGAGTCGGGGATCAATGACCATGAGACAGTGGTAGAACTCTCCAAAGTGGGTGCGGATGCATTCCTGGTAGGAGAGCACTTCATGAGGCAGGATGATATTACGGCAGCGATCAGAAAATTGAAGTATGGAGAAGCATAGATAGTTCGTATTCCAACGCTATACGTTGGAATACAGGGTCAGCCAAGCAGTTTTTTTACTGTCTGGTTGATGCGTCCGCCGTCGGCACGGCTGCCAATCCTGCTTTTTGCCGCTCCCATTACTTTGCCCATCTCTTTCATACTCTCAGCACCGATTTCAGCGATGATCTCTTTAAGCGTGCTTTCCAGCTCTTCATCGCTGAGCGGTTCAGGCAGATAGCTTTGTATGATAGCGATCTCTTCCTTCTCTTTTGCAACGAGGTCATCACGTCCCGCTTCGGCAAACTGGGTTTTGGCATCTTCTCTCTGTTTGAGGTATTTGGCAAGGATCGCTTCGACATCGGTATCGGCCAGCTCTTTACGTTCATCTACTTCTACCTGTTTGATGCCGGCCTGGATGTTCCGGAGTGTATCTCTCCTGAGGATCTCTTTGGCACGCATCGCTTCTTTGATATCGTTTTTGATCTGTTCTTTTAGGCTCATGATTATCCTTCCGTGGTTTAAATTTTAGAGGATTATACTATAATCCTCTTATGATTATCACGATACAAAACAAACAGTTTGATACGAAAGAGATCACGCAGCTCTATCCTGCCGCAGTCATAAAAACAGGTTATGAGGACGAGACGACACAGGTGAGCCTTGAGTGGCTGGATATAGAGTCTAAAGGTAAGGTTGAGGTTGTAGGTTTCGGTATATTTGTCCATCTCGGTGAAGAGGAGAAATATGAGTTTATTTATTCCACGAAAGAAGAGATGGATGCGCTTGCAGGCAATATTGCTTCCCAGCTGCAATGAATATGAAAATTAGATAAATCCTTCATGATTTTCTTTGAATTTAAGTTAGTTTATCCTATGATTCACCATCAAGAATTGGAGATCTTATGACACTGTTTCAACTATTTTTATTGATTCTCTCCGGAGTGATATTTTATCTCTTTTTTAAGCAGCTTTTTTCGGGGGAACATCCTAAAAGGGGAGTAGACTTCGATGCAAAGAATGCGGATGAACAGATAGGCGGAATCAATCGCCCCGATAAAACTTTTTCAAAACCCGAAGTTCAGCCTACACGTCTTGAACAACTCATAGAAATGGCTGATGATTCTGTAGCCAAAGGGGATATGCTTGAAGCCAGTAAAGCGCTTCAAAGTGCTTTGATTCTTGAAGAGAATAGTATTGAGGTATTGCAAAGGCACGGTTATGTGATGATGCAGATAGAGAATTTTGAAGAGGCAAAAGAGAGTTTTGAAAAGATCCTCGCTAACGATGCAAATGATGATATGGCGCATGCTTCACTGGCCAATGTTCTGCATAAGCTTGGTGAGAGTGCAGAAGCCGAAAATCATCACCTGAAATCGGTCGAACTGGATCCGGATTATGCTCCGCATCACTTTAACTATGCCAATACGCTTTATGATCTTGGACGCAAAGACGAGGCTTTGGCCGGATACGAGAAAGCGTATGCGCTTGATCCTTCGCTTGAAGAGGCACAAAAAATGATTGATGAGTTAAAGGCGTAAGATGGATACAGGTGCTTGTTTTGTTACACAGGAGGCAACAGAAGAGATCCTGTTGCGGGTCACAAACGTATGTGCAGAATGCTACAAAGATATTCGTGCAGGGGATACGATTCATTATGATATGCAGCATTGCCGTTATCTGTGCGAAGATTGTCAGGAAGCGCTTTGTGCAAAGATGAATGAAGCGTGCGAGAGCATCGAAGAGGAGTCGGAAGGGCTTTTCGGATAAAAGATTAAACTTTTTTTCCCGCTTCAGGCTTTTCGGTTTTGTTTTTCGGTTTCTCTGCTTCATAGGTGGACATCGTGCCGATCATTTTACCCCCTTCGGCAGTTTTGATATTTTTGACAGATATCTCCCCCTCTACAGAGCCGGTACTTCCGATATCCAGCAGTTCAGAAGCAATGACTTTACCTTCAACCGACCCGTTGACCGTGATGGTTTTACTTTCAATCTTCTCTGCTTTTAATTTACCGTTTATCAAAATATCTACAGATTCCGAAGCTGTAATGCTGCCATTGACTATGCCATCCACTATGAGTTTTTTCGCTTCGATTTTATTTGAAAGTTGACCTGTCTGCATCACTTCCAGCGTATCACATACGATACTTCCTTCCACTCTCCCATTGATAATGGCATTTTTTGCTTTGATATTTCCGTTGATACTACCGTTTTCCCCCACCATAAGCGTATTATTGACAGTGATGCTGCCCGTGACCTTTCCGTCTATATGAATCGTGTCGCTTCCCTGGAGATCCCCCGAAATTTCCATGCAGGAGGTAATAATCGTAGCTGAAGATATTTTATCTGATGTACGTGCTTTCTTTTTTTTTCCTAACAGTGCCATATCTTTCCTTCTTTATTCTGTTGAGAGAGTAATCAGCTGTTGGATTTGATCTAATATACTATCCCACTTTACCCTGGCTATTTTATCGCTTATATCGTTAATGTTGTCTAAATTCCAATTCATAAAAGGTGCAGGGTTCAGCCATTTTTCCAGATAACGTATTTCATAGTGCAGATGAGCTCCCGTACTTCTTCCTGTATTCCCCACATAGGCAACGAGATCGCCTTTATTGACATAGTCACCGCTTTTTACAGCAAAACGGCTTAAATGGCCATAGGCGGTCTTGAACCCGTAAGAGTGTGCAAGAAGAAGGAACTTTCCATAGGCACCTTTGCGGCGTGCATAGACAACTACACCGCTTGCCGGCGCATAGATCGGCGTTCCTTTTTTGGCTTTCAGGTCAAGCGCGGGGTGGAAAGATTTCTTTTTGGTAATCGGATGTTTACGGTAACCGTATTTGCTGGTGATCCTGCTGTAGTCAACCGGCTTGCCGTTTGGAATAGCGTTAAGGATAAGGGCTTTTTGAATTTTGGAAACCTGCTGGTTTTTCAGCTCAACCTGCAAGGTTTTGGTCAACTCCTGACGTTCCACTTCAAGCCTGGTATGAAAACTTGCATTGAGATCGGGACCAAAACCGATCATCTCTTCGACCTCTTTAAGTTTTTCATTGACAGAGCCGAGTTTATCGCTGCTTTCCTGGATGAGGTGTGCAAGACGCATATTCTGTTGATCAAGGAGGTCGTTTTTTCTCTTATAACGTTGCGCGGTCTCTTCCAGCGTCGCGATCTCTTCCCGGAATGCTTTTTCCTGTGTATTGAGGGTAGAGACTTTTTGGTTGAGAAAATTGATATAAAGATAGGTTCCGACGGCGATCAGGATCATCGTCAAAACAACACCGCCTATCACCTTTTTGATGATCTCATGCACACTGTACTGCTTTGAACCGCGGATATCACTGATAGTTATGATAAGTCTGTTTTTCATCTATTTTCTTTAATATACTTGATTGCGTTGATGTAGCTTAGCTCATTGAGCCGAAACTCTCTGTATGCCACATCAAAAGCTGTTCCGTGATCGACCGATGTACGCAGGATCGGCAGGTTGAGAGAGACATTGATCCCTTCATCGAAATAGAGGGCTTTGAGCGGAGCGAGTCCCTGGTCGTGATACATGGCAATGAAGTGTGTGTAGCGTGCCCGTACCCTTGGAGTAAAGGCAATATCGGGGACAAGCGGTGCGGAGAATACCTTTTTGCCGATCCTGCGATGTGCCTTCTCAATGGCTTCTTCAATGATACGCTCCTCGTCACCAAGCACTCCGTCATCCCCGGCATGGGGGTTGAGCCCAAGAACACCCACGGTCTCCTGCGGTTTGGCTGAAAGATAGAAGTCAACGAAAAAGCGTGCAAGGTCCTCTACATTCAGTTTTCCTGCTACTTCTTTGAGGGGGATATGCTCGGTATAGAGTGCTACATACATCTGCGGACAGCCCAGCATCATGATCGCATCATGTTTGAAAAAGTCGCGCAGGGCATCGGTATGGCCCTTATATTTGACATCTGCCAGCTCCCATGCCTTTTTGTGGATCGGCAGAGTAGTGATGGCATCTACCGCTCCCCCTTTGGCCAATTCCACCGCTTTGACAAAAGAGGCGTAAGCGTAAGCCCCGCTCTCCTTGGTTACTTCCCCGGCCCTGATCGTAAAAAAGGGCGCGATCCCTTCTACGCAGCGGAAGTTTTCCGGGATTGGCAGTTTCAGTTTGTTGGCGGCCTGCTCCAGCATCGCCCTGTCGATACAGTAGACCGGTTTAACCAGTTCGCAGATCATAGCGTGCTGCTCCAGGGCAAGCTGTATACCGATACCGTTAAGGTCACCGATAGAGACTGCTACCTGCTTCATCGAATCAGCATTCCCTTCATATCAAGGATCGCCTGTTCCAGTCCGGTATAGATTGAACGGGCAATAATGCTTTGTCCGATATTAAGCTCTTCGATCGTTTCTATCTCTGCGATCGCCTTGACATTTTGCATATTGAGTCCATGGCCGGCTGCTACGTGCAGCCCCATCTCCCTTGCACTGCTGCTTAGCGTTTTCAGTTCCTGTAGTTCCTGCTCCAGCATTTTGTGAAGTACGGTACGGGAAAGTTCCAGTTCGGGGATGGTGTGGTGCGTTTTGGAGAGGTTTGTATACAGCATGGCATAAATATTCGCATATTTTCCTGTGTGAAATTCTATCCACTCAGCTCCCAGCTCTTTAGAAGCTTTCA
Organism: Candidatus Sulfurovum profundilacunae; assembly: GCA_047689495.1. GTDB lineage: Bacteria > Campylobacterota > Campylobacteria > Campylobacterales > Sulfurovaceae > Sulfurovum > Sulfurovum profundilacunae. The sequence goes on from JBEWPY010000070.1 coordinate 8,983, forward strand.
GCGTCTCGACGGCAGGATCGATAAACAGCGAGACCTCTATCTCGTGCGCCTGGAGTTTTTCGATGGCATTTACTAATCTTGGCTGCTCTCCCGTCACAACAAGACCCCCTTCCGTGGTCACCTCTTCGCGTTTTTCGGGGACAAGGGTGACACGGTGGGGTTTAAGCTTGCATGCGATATCGATCATCGACGGCTCTATGGCACATTCAAGGTTAACCGGAAGCGGGGAAAGATCGATAATATTACGTGTATCGGCATCCTGGATATGGCGTCTGTCTTCGCGCAGGTGTATCGTGATCTGATCGGCGCCTGCACGTTTGCAGATACCCAATGCATCAAGCGGATCGGGATCCCCGACCCTTCTGGCCTCCCTTAGTACGGCAATATGGTCGATATTTACACCTAGCAGCATCGCTTTTCCTTCGTTATTTGATAAAGATGATTATAGCTAAAAATATTTTTAAGAGAGGATTTACTCGCTTCGGCTTCGGAAAGGTAGGATGAAAAGAAATTTATCCAAAAGAGTCAAATAT
>JBEWPY010000071.1:0-9424 GCA_047689495.1 Candidatus Sulfurovum profundilacunae
ATAGTGGATAGTGGATAGTGGATAGTGGATAGATTTTTACATATTCTTGCAAATGTTGTCAAGTCTTTAAAGAACAACAATCAATACCCTGCGGATAATTCCGCTTTCTTATCGCTGAGTACTGATCGCTTATTACTCCTCTTCCGGATAGAGGTTGAACTTTCCGCCGCACTCTGCGAGGTACTCGACCATCTTTTTTTGGCCGAGCTTCTGCGCATAATCTTTGGGAGCCATGCCGGCACGGTCGGCAGCATTGATATCTGCTCCGTTATCAACCAAAAGTTTCATCATCTCAAGGTCGGAAAAACAGGCAGCCAGCATCGCGGGAGTGATACCGCTTTTCCTGGTTGTGATGTTGAGATCGAACCCTTTGTCGATACAGAACTGGATGATATCCATGCGTTTGAACTTGATCGCTACATCGAGTGCAGAGATACCGTCATCATCCTTCTCAAAAAGATCTGCACCGTTCTCAAGCAGCAGTTCGATCAGTTCTACAGAAGCATATTTGCGGATCGCATAAAAAAGCGGGCTGACCTCATCATACTCTTCAAGATCATACTCTTCGCCGATGATAATAGGTTTGGCAATATCAATCCCCTCTTTGATCAGGGATTTAAGCTTTGCGATCGAGTCATTTTCTATCGCTTCTGTAACCGGATTCATCTGATTCTCCTTATGGTTATCACTTTGTTACTTGTTTCATTTATCATTGCACCGTCTTCTTGCAAGACAGATATAAAAGCGTGACGAGTCACGTCACGCAAGAGCTATTCTTTGACAAACAAGACTTAAAAGCCGAGTCTTAGGGTAAACGCACGCCATGAAGCTTGTACGTTTCCCGGCAAATCAACATCAAAAAGGAGAAGAGATGAAACTAAGCAAAACACTTAAAAAAGTGATTCGAACAGAAGGCAGACAATCCCTCGTTTTCAAAAAGATCATCGCCCCGAGAACCTCTAAAGAGTTTGGTTATCTTGTAGATATCAGCAGGATTTAAAAGTCTATTTTGAACCGAACGGGTTCATCCCGCCCATCATACCCATTGCCTGGGACTTCTTGTTATCCTCAACCATTTTATTGGCATCGTTCATTGCCGAGATCAGCAGTATCTGCAAAGACTCTTTATCTTCCAAAAGAGAATCATCGATACTGATATCTACTGCCTCTCCTGCTCCATTCACAATCACTTCTACCATTCCGCCGCCTGCTTTTGCAGTAAATGTCACATTTTTTGCCTGTTCCTGTGCCTCCTGGGCTTTCTCCTGGATCTGCTCCATCATTTTGCCCATATTGCCTAAGTTCAATCCTTCAAACATCTACTCAAGCCCTTCAAATTCTTGAGCGATCTCATTGTCATCTTCAACGATCACAATCTTCGGCTGATACCTGTCCGCCTCTTCCTCGCTCATGGTCGCATAAGCGATGATAATGATCTTATCGCCTTTTTGCACTTTTCTTGCTGCCGCACCGTTAAGACAGATATCTTTTTTTCCTCTCTCGCCGGGGATAACATAAGTAGAGAAGCGCTCTCCGTTATTATTGTTAACGATATCGACCTTTTGTCCGACACGCATCTTTGCTGCATCCAAAAGTTCCTGGTCGATAGTGATCGAGCCTACATAGTCCAGGTTGGCATCGGTGACCGTTGCCCTGTGAATCTTACTGTAAAGCATCGTGATATTCATACTCTTTCCTATTTATACATTTCAATGACCGGGATTATACCAAAATCCTCATCTATCTTTATTATACTACAAATTATAAAGAGAGTGAGATGGCGGAAATGAACATCCCTGCTGCAATAAAAAGATTATCTTGCAAAGTCTGCGGGAGGTATCGGTTCACCCCACACAGTGTCATCGATCACATACTCAGTCACTACATTGCCGCCGATGATATGCTCATCGATGATTCTGCTGATCTTCTCTTTCGTGAGGCCTACATACATTGTATGGCCCGGTTCCACAAGCATTACAGGTCCCTGCTGACAGCGGTTCAGGCACCCTGTCTGGACCGGCTGAACCGTCCCGATAATCCCTTTTTGCATCAATGTCTGTGCCAGGTGCTGGAAAAGCTCCTGTGATTCGGGGTCATCCTGTTTTACACAGCTTGGTTTCGGCATTCCCGGAGGTGCAGACTGCTGACACTTGAAAATATAAAATGCCGGTTGTGGTATCCCTTGCATCATTTTTTATCCTTTGCGCTATTTATTTAAGAGTATTTTACTCCTATTTGCTTAATCCAAGATTATGGTAAAATACAAAAGTTAAACAAAATAATAAATTCATTACACTTTTTCATTATACTATATCAAGGTTCATCATGCGAATTTCACTCTCTATCTTCATTTTACTTGCATCATTTTTTCTTGGCGGATGCGCAACCCGATCCGAACCGGCGCCCACAGACCTCCAGGCACGTTTTCAGTCCGTACCTTTATCACAGGCCATCTTGCTGCAGAAGGGGGCGCACAAAGAGTCATGCGATGTCTGCGGTATGCACCTGCCGACCTTTTACAAAACCAACCATGCAGCAAAAATCAAAACGCACGAAATCAAGCAGTACTGTTCGCTGCACTGTGTCGTACATGACAATGAGCTCAACAAAACCGACCTCTATGACATCAAGGCAGTCGATGTCACTACATTGAAATTTATCTCTGCCCAGAGTGCCTACTATGTCGTGGGCAGCCATAAGCCCGGGACCATGAGCCATATAAGCAAATATGCCTTTGCAAAACGTGCCGATGCGGATGCTTTTGCCAGGCAGTACGGGGGAAATATCATGAATTTCTATGATGCCTACACGGTTTCAATGCAGGACTTTATGCAAAAGTAATATCTTTCATCGTTTTAGACGCAAATGCATTGATCCGCTAACGGCAAAAAAGGATAATGATGATTCAAACAAAACATGTTTCAAAAGTGTATCGGATGGGGGAAGTGGAACTCGAGGTGATTAAAGACCTGAGCCTATCTGTCGGCCACGGGGAATTTGTTGCTATCATCGGCCCCAGCGGGAGCGGAAAAAGTACCGTACTCAATCTGCTTGGCGGACTGGACAAACCAAGCAGCGGAGAAGTGATCATTGACGGGACCAATATCTCCGGACTGAATACCGCGCAGCTTGCAGACTTCAGAGGGGAGCATATCGGATTCATCTTCCAGAACTTCAACCTTATTCCCGTACTTTCAGTCTATGAAAATATCGAATATCCTCTGATCATGATACAGCACCTCTCAGAAAAAGAGCGCAGAGAGCGAACCATGGCACTGCTGGCAGAAGTCGATATGCTTGACCAGAAAGACAAATACCCCGACCAGATATCCGGAGGGCAAAAACAGAGGGTTGCTATCGCACGCGCTCTGGTCACCAAGCCAAAGATCGTATTTGCCGATGAACCGACAGCCAACCTGGACAGCAAAACAGCACACCGTATCATTGAACTGATGCACAAGATCAAGCAGGACTACAACACAACATTTATCTTCGCAACACATGATGAAAAGATCGTATCCTCAGCGGAGAGACTCATCACGCTCGTTGATGGGCAAATCACAGAGGATGAAAGGGTCATGGTATGAAAAATATTATCAAAATAGCTTTTCGAAACCTTAAAAGAAGCTCCAGACGAACCCTTCTTACGGCTGCCCTCATCACCATAGGTGTCATCTTCGTACTGGTTTACTCTGCACTCTCCAGCAGCTTCAAAGCCTATATGGTCGGCGAGATCACAGACTCCATGATGGGGCATATCCAGATACATAAAAAAGGCTACATCGCCTCGGTTGACAATCTCCCACTTGACAAAAACCTCAACAAGAAACAGATAGACAAAGTATTGGAAGTGTTGGAGAACAACCCTTATGTAGAGAGCTATACCTTCCGTATCAAACTGGGCGGTATGTTTTCAAACTATATCTCTTCTACCAACATAAGACTCAATGCGATCAGCCCGGAAAAGGAACGACAAACCCTACCCCTGTTTGAAAAGAGAATTCAAGAGGGAGAACCTCATCTTCTTAAAGAGGGCGAGATGCTAATCCCTGAACTTTTAGCCAAAGGGATGGGTGTAAAAAAAGGAGACACCTCTGTCTTGGTCGTCAACAATCAGCAAGGCTCTGTCAACGGGTTGAACCTCAAGGTTACAGGTATCGTAGCACCTATCTCTGGTCCGGGAGGAAGAGATGGCTACTTCCATATAGAAGATGCCAAAAAGATCCTTCGTATCACGGAGCCTGAAGTAAGCGAGATCGTTGTACGGATTAAAAATGTTTCCAACTTGCAAGAAGCGATGAAAAGTATGCAGAGTCTAACCACGGTTAAAAACAAAAAAGGCAAACCTGTTTTTGAACTGCACGACTGGACAAAGCTGAGTCCTTTTTACAATATCGTCAAGATGCTTGATATCATGGATATCTCCATCAAGATCATTCTCATCTCTATCGTACTGATCTCCATCCTTAACGTGATGATCATGAGCGTCTATGAACGCATCAAAGAGATAGGAACCATAGCAGCCATGGGAACACCGCCTTCAACCATCGTCAAACTCTTTTTAAGCGAGGGATTTATCCTTGGGGTATTTGGCGCCGTTCTTGGGAGCATCCTCTCATTCATCATAATTAAAGCGATCGATCTCATCGGGATCACTTTTTCATTTGGACGGCAGAGCGATCTTGTCCTGCACCCTTCCATGCAAGTAAGCGATATCATCATCGTCAGCAGCATCGTCATCGTTATCTCGCTTATCGCTTCGATCTCTCCTGCGGTCAAAGCAGCCAAACTCAATCCGGTCGATGCCTTGAGGCAAAACTAGTCCAAATGAAAACAGTGTATACTAAAGCTAAAAAACGGGAGGTTTATTATGGAAAAGAGTGTTTTACTGATCTTCGTTCTATCGGTATTGGGCGCCAATGAGCTGCTGGTAAAGGTGGACAGAAATCTGCAGCCGACCTCCAGCGAAAGCTACAAAAAACTGGTCAATATAGAACCCGACGGCAGCAAAAAAGAGTTTTTGATCTACCAGGCAAAAAAGGACAAAGACAAAATGGTCGCACTCTTTTTGAAACCCGAAAGCGAAAAAGGCCGTTCCACGCTGCGGCTGGGGGACAATATGTGGCTCTATATCCCGAATGTAGGCAAACCCATCCGTATCGCTTCGATGCAGTCGGTTGTCGGCGGGGTATTTAACAACAGCGACATCATGAGACTGGATTTCAGTGCCGAGTATACAGTCACCTCCCAAAAAGAGAGCAGCAGAGAATACACACTGACGCTCAAGGCTAAAAATGATTCGGTTGCCTATGACAAACTGATCATGAAGGTTGACAAAGACACCATCACGCCAAAAGAGGTCGTATGCTACAGTTCAACGGGAATGAAAATCAAAACCCTTCTCTATAAAGATATCAAAGAGTTTACACCCGGTATCGTCAGGCCGGCCGTTGTAGAAACAGTCAGCCCTTTCTATAAAGGGTACAAGTCGATCATGGTATACGGCAAGATCACTCCCAAATCGTTTGACAATGAAGTCTTTACACTTGATAATATCTCGAAAGTTGAAAGCGTGAGAAGATGAGACACCTTCTCCTGTCCCTGCTTTTCATCTCATCGCTCTCAAGTGCGGATGATTACAGTTTCGACATGGAGAGTATCGAAACCAGAAGCTATGACTTCTCAGGCTATCTGTGTGCTGAGTACAAGTACCAAAACCTCAACAAGGACTCTGAACTTTATACCCTTTCCCAAAAAGAGAATGGCACACAGCACACCTTTTTCAATGAGGCGCTCTTCCGTTTCAACTATTATAAAGATGACTTCAAGCTCAACAGTGCCTTCTCTGCCAGATACGACAGTATCGACGGTGAAAAGGAGCATCTCTTTACCGCCTATCAATTCTACATCCACTACCGGGCAAATATCAACCACTCAGTCGACATCGGTAAAAAAACACCCAAATGGGGGAAAGGCTATTTTTTCAACCCTGCGGCTTTTCTGGACAGGCCCAAAGACCCGACCCAGCCTGAAAATGCCTATGAAGGCTACAGCATGTTCGCCTATAACTATAACAAAAGCTTTGTCGGTGACCTGAAAAACCTGAAACTTGATCTCATTTATATGCCCACCGGCAGCAATATCAATGAAGATTATTTCGACAAAAAATCATACAACCTGGCACTCAAACTTTATCTGCTTTACCTTGATACGGATATAGATTTTATCTATGTTTTCAACAATGAACTGAAAAACAAGTTTGGTTTTACCTTCTCCAAAAACCTTGCAACTTATTTTGAGATACACGGAGAGTATGCCAAAGAGAGAAACGGTTTTTACGTTTATCTTCTGGGCTTGAAATATGTCACTGCCGCAGATATCACCATTACCAGCGAATACTACTATCATTCCGAAGGCCTGAATGAAGAGCAAATCGCCGCTACAGCCAAAATGGCACCTTTTTCGGGAAAACAGTACCTGGTTAACAAGTTCTCAAAAAAAGAGCCTTTCAATATCGTCTACTCCAGTATCTACTTCAGAGACATGCTTAATCTGGAGGATTTCAGCCATATGGATTCTTTGGGGTTTGTTTATACCTTCAAGAACGATCTCGAAGTAGATTTTTCATACAATCTCAATACCGGAAACGGACAGAGCGAATTTGGGAAAAAAATGGTCAGTAGCTTTGCCTGGCTGAAGGCGACATGGTACTTCTAGGATTGGATACCTAAAAATTCCCTGGCTACTTCCCTGTCATCAAATGGATGCTTTACCCCTTTGACTTCCTGATAGTACTCATCCCCTTTGCCCAGGATCAAAAGCACTTCATCGCCTTCAAGCTCATCCAGCGCCATCTTGATCGCCAGACGTCTGTCGGGGGTCGCTACGACATGATCTTTACCCACAAGTCCTGCCAGAATATCTTCCAGGATCATTTCAGGGACTTCATCCCGCGGGTTATCGCTTGTCACATAGATCTTTTTGGCAAACTTGCCTGCCGCTACACCCATGCGCGGCCGCTTTTCCCTGTCACGGTTTCCGCCTGCACCGAAGACCACAGAGATATCTCTATCCTTGATAGAATCAAGCACCTGGTGCATCCCGTCAGCCGTATGGGCAAAATCCACGATCACCAAAGGATCACGGCTTACCACTTCCATACGTCCTGCCACTCCGGCAAAATTCTCTACCACCTCACATACTTCCCGGACAGGTCTTTGTGTCAGCATCTGTACTGCACCGATCGCAGCCATCAGATTGAAAAGGTTAAATAACCCTACCATCGGGGAGTGAAACGTTGCTTCCTCTCTCAGATGCTTGATACCTGCCGTAATTCCCTCAAGCAGCGAAAATGCCTGCACTTTGAAGGTGGCCGGTTCATCCACCCCGTAACTTTGTGTATTGACAGGATTGTACTTAATGGATTTGATATCGTCTTTATTAAGCAGTTTTGGCGTTTCATCAGCAAAGAAAAGGCTCTTGACACGCCGATACTCTTCTACCGTTCCATGGTAGTCCAGGTGATCGCTTGTGACATTGGTATGTACTTTGAGCGCAAACGTTATCCCTTCGATCCTCTTCTGATGGATCGCATGGGAGCTTACCTCCATGATAAAATAGTTACACCCCAGATCCATAACCTGTTTCATATTGTGTAATGTCTCAAGGATGGACGGTGTCGTCATACTTTTCTCTTCGAGACGCCTCTCGCCGGCAAAAAGGCCGCGTGTACCCTGCAGTGCGGGGTTCTCTCCCAAATCCAACAGAAACGAATAGATTGCTGCCGTGGTCGTGGTCTTGCCGTTCGTTCCAGTCACCCCTGCCACTTTGAGTCTGTTTACACCCCAGATATCTATCAGCTCGTCTACACCGATAGAATCCGGTTTGTTTCCCATGGCTTCATAGTAGCGGTGATTTTGTGATGTTCTCAGAAAAAGCGTTTCTTCATCCAGTGCCGATGTATCGTCAGTAAGGTATCTATACCCTTTCGTATCGAATGCTAGTTTCACTTCTTTGCACCTGCCACTACATTATACAGCGCTAAAATTTCCTGATCATTGCCAAATAGGGAACTTGAGGCATCCAGGTAAGAGAGTGCCATTTCATCAAAACCTTCATTACTCAGCCTAGTTACAAAATCAATGAATTCTTCCCTTTCCGTTATGATCACCTTGGTTGAGAACATGATATCTTCAAAAGTCTTTTTAAATGACCCTCTGCTCTCGACCAATGCAAGAAAATCACTATAACGTATCCCCTCACCATACTCTATCTGTTCCTGAACAGGATCTACAAGCAACTCTTTAAGGGTATCTTTTGAGTCATCCAGAGAACGGATCAGACTGTCTATAATCTCAACAGCATTCTCTTTTTCATTTTTGATCGCCTGGTAATAATCAAACAGAGCCTGTGCCTCTTCACTGCTCTCAATACCCAAATCACTGAGATAGACACCTACCTTTGCTTCATCCAGTGCAGGATAATCTTTCAGTAAAAGACCATAATCCCTTAATGCACTGTTGAATTCCCCTTGAAGAAACTCATGCTCGGCACGCTGCAATAAAAGAGTTTTATTTACTTTTCTCATCTTAGGCCAACTGCTCCAACTTATCTTCATATCCGGGCGGTACATTAATCACTGTAATTTCCGGATGGACAAGTGTTTTTATCTGTCTTTCTACACCGAATTTCAGTGTAGTTCCGCTGCTTGCACATCCGATACATGCTCCCTGTAGCTGTACATATACTTTACCATCCTTTATAGCAATTAAAGAGATATCTCCACCATCCATTTGAATAGACGGTCTGACTTTCTCTATCACATTTTCTACTGCCGGCTCCAGCTCTTCGTCCGTAAAAGGGATCACTTCTTTTCCTTTATTTCTGTTTAAATAATATTATAACAAAATCATTAACAGTTTCTTTACCTTGAGTGTTATACACTAAATGTTTCAGTTTGTCAATGAGTTTATTATAATGTTTTAGGAAAAATGAAAAGGGTGGTAACACTCAAGGCAGAGCCTTGATATGCTATTGGTGCAGAGTTTGATTATACGAGTTCGATAATCGCCATAGGTGCTGCATCACCTTTTCTTGTACGTGTCTTGATGATACGGGTGTAACCGCCGTTTCTATCATTATACTCAGGAGCGATTTCAGTCACAAGTTTGTTCGTAGCTTCCTTATCCTGAAGCATCGCAAATATCGCTCTGTGTGCATTCACATCACCGGATGATGCTTTTGTAATCAGTTTTTCGTAGTAACTTCTAAGCTCTTTTGCTTTTGGAAGCGTTGTTTCTATACGCCCCTCTTTTGTCAAAGCAATAGAAAGATTCTTAAGAAGTGCTGCTCTGTGTGGAGACGTTCTGTTTAGTCTACGGTAACCATGCTTATGTCTCATGGGAATCCTTTACTGTTTTAATTG
>JBEWPY010000151.1:0-1679 GCA_047689495.1 Candidatus Sulfurovum profundilacunae
TGAATGTTTCGCTTCCTTGTCAATCCCGGCCACTTTGCTGTATACTGACATTATAGTCTTTTACAAGGAAACAGAATGAAAAATATTGAAAGCGGATACTCTCTGGACTTCTTGATGAACCTTATTACAGAGTATGGATTGAACCTTCTTGGTGCAATACTCCTCTTCTACGTTGGAAAGGTCATCGCCAAATCACTAAGCAAACTTGCAAAAAAGCTGATGACTCAGTATGAGGTCGATGCGATGCTTATGGAAGTGGTAGATGCTACGACCTACTATGCGCTGCTTATCGTTGTTATCATCGCTGCGCTCGGACAGCTGGGTGTGGAGACCACCTCCTTTATGGCGATCCTGGGTGCAGCCGGCCTTGCCATCGGCCTGGCACTCAAAGATACCCTTTCGAACATCGGTGCGGCCGTGCTGATCCTGGTTTTCAGGCCTTTCAAGATCGGTGACTATATCAATGCAGGCGGTGCAGAAGGTACTGTAGAAAGCATGAACCTCTTCACTACAACGATCAGTCCGGTAGATAACCGTACGATCATCGTACCAAACTCAGCGATCACGAGCGGCAACATTATCAACTTTTCCAATAAAGAGATGAGAAGAGTAGACCATACGGTGGGGATCGGCTATGAAGATGATATCAAAAAGGCAAAAGAGGTACTCTACCGTGTCATCTCAAACAGCCAATATGCCGTTACAGATCCCGCACCGCTTGTTGCAGTCAAAGAGTTGGCAGACAGCAGTGTCAATTTCACTGTACGGGTATGGGTCAAATCGGCAGACTACTGGAGTGCCTACTTCGAGATCATTGAAGAGATCAAACTGGCACTTGACGAGAACGGCATCTCTATCCCTTATCCGCAAATGGATATCCATCCCACAAAAGCTTCAATCTAAAAACTTCTCTTTAGAGGGGAGTCCGTGCTCCGGGGCACCTCTGCCTCACCGTGACAGCAAAAGCAGTCAAACTCAATAATTCACTTCAGGCAGAGGTGTTTTCTCTTCATTCAGGCTTTTTTCTGCAGTGCCGGGTTTATCTATATTTTCCCTGATATGCTTCAGTCTCTCCTGATACGCTTCTCCGTCACCATATCCTAAATAGTCTTTATCATATCGATGTTTATATAAAGTCTTTTTGGCATGTTTGATAGGGCAGAAATAGAGTTCGGTCTTGGCGGCAATTTCGGCAGCATAGTTCATCAAACCGTTAAAGTAGGAGCAGTAGAGACAGTTGAGCTTTTCAATGCTGTTGAGATATCTCAGGTATTGCCGGTCAAAGACAATATAATCACTACGTTTGACAAACTTGAATCCATAAATACGAAAGATCACATTTTGGTAGATAAAGAGCGTCATATCAAGCAGGGCTGCAGGGATGATCATCCCATAGACAAAAGGGGAAGTGATCAGGTGCAGCGGTGGTATCTCTGCAAAGAAACGGTACAACCCCTTCATATTTTCCCGCTGCTGTTTCAGTACACTCTCTTCAAACTTTACATACCCCTCTTTGATCTCATAGGAGATATGTTTCTCGTGCGCTTCTATCTCTCTTTTCAGTTTCTCTTCCAACGCCTCTATCTGCTCCATGATCTGCTGGATATTACTATTCATACTCTGTTCCTTTTATACGCTAACAGATGATAGCATATTAATCGGGATATATAGCCTAGTTG
>JBEWPY010000072.1:0-9238 GCA_047689495.1 Candidatus Sulfurovum profundilacunae
TGAAAAATTTGATACTTTTATTAGGGGTGGTTACCATGTGGGTTTACCGACCAGGGTTCCCACTGTTACGTGGGAACAATATCAGCTGATGAAATACTATTTGGTAATCGAGATTTTATTATGCTCAATATCACACGTCTCGTTCTCAAAATCCATTGCTTTGGCATTATCCATCAGGATCGGGACAAAAAGAAGCGAAACAAATACCGCAGCTACCGTACCGGAGATCAACGCAACTCCCAGTCCGCCAAATACCGGGTCACTTGCAAGCAGCGCTGAACCAAGGATGATCGCCACGGCTGTAAGTGCGATAGGTTTTGCCCTGGTCGCTGTCGCTACGGCAATCGCTTTACGCTTCTCCATCCCCTGGCACTCCATCAGTGACTTGGCAAAGTCGATCTGCAAGAGTGAATTACGCGAACTGATTCCCATTAGAGCGATAAAACCGATCAGCGAAGTGGCTGTCAGGAAAAATGTCTCACTCGTAAACCAGTCAGCCACCCAGTGTCCTACGATCACCCCGATAAGGGAGAGGAAGGAACCGAGCAGAATGATGCCGCTTAACACAAAACTCTTATAGTACACAACCAATAGCAGGAAGATCAGTACCAGTGCCGCGATAAATGCACCGCCAAGGTCCCTGAAAGTATCCAGTGTTACTTTCATCTCGCCGTCCCAACGAAGCAAAAACTTCTCTCCTGTTTTCTTATCAGTCAGATGAAGATCGAACATATACGTGCTCATACCCGGCTCTTTCTCTACGATATACTCTTTTTCAAAATATTCCATCATCTTCTCTCTGGCATCAAGCAATGGATAGACCTGCGACACCATATTGGTTTCTGCTACTACATTGATCATTCGGCTCAGATCTTTATGCATGATCATCGGGCTTGATTTCACTTTTCTGATGGTTACCACTTCACTAAGCGGTATCATCATACCTTTCTTGTTCATGAGGTTAAGGGAGGAGAGCTTACTTTTGAGTGCATTCTCTTTCTCTGAGGAGAGTCGTTTGCTCTCTTTTTCCAAAACCAGAAATATCGGTATCTGATCAGACATGTTTTTAGCATTTTTGTGGGCAACGACCATACCTTCAAAAGCAAGATAGAGGATATTGTTTACCTGCTCCACACTCAATCCCGAACGTGAAATTTTTTCTTTCTCAGGTACCAGTTCATATTTATCAAATATCTCATCACTCATCACATCGACATCGACAAGGCCTTCGGTCTCACTGAGTATCCTGGAGGTTTCCAAAGAGAGTTTTCTGATGGTATTAAGGTTTTCCCCGTGTACTTCCACTACCACAGAAGCCAAAGTAGGAGGGCCCGCCGGCTGTTCGATGAACTTGATATTGGTCCCTTCTACCAACGGTAAACATGCCTGCTTTACGACAGGACGCAAACGCTGCACCATGAGAAATGACGGTTCTTCACGGTGATGCTTGTCCGTTAGGTTCACTGATATCTCAGAGACATTTTCTGTGTTTTTCATGTTTGCACCTTTGACAAGCCCTGCATAGTCCAGAGGAATCCCCTGCCCCCAAAAGAGTTCTATATGCATAACCTCCTCCTCTTTCTGCAGGATATCGACCACACACGAACTGACACTTTTTGTCTGCTCTATCGAACTGCCCGATGGGGTGTCTACATAGATAGAAAAGGTATTGTCACTTTTCCCCGGCAACATCTTTGCAAGGACCATTTTGGTAGGAAACATCAGAAGTGAAAGAAAGAAAGCCGCTGCAGTCAACACCACAACCAGCCTTTTCTTCTTCTTTTCATTGAGGATACCATGAATTAAACTTTCCAATTTTTTCATTCGTGTTCTCCCTCTTGGTGATGATGTTTATGTTCAGGCTTTTTAAGCAGTTTCAAACTCAGGTACGGCGTGAAAATATAGGCGACAAAAAGTGAAGCGATCAGTGCTACCGGTACATTATAGGGGATAGGCTGCATGAAGGATCCCATCATACCTCCGACAAAAGCCATCGGTACCATCGTCATAATGATCGCCAGTGTTGCTACATTTGTCGGTGCGCCAATCTCATCGGTTGCTTCAACGAGCAATTCTTTCATCTCTTTGGTATCGACATCATGGGCATGCAAATGCCTGTGGATATTCTCGATCACAATGATCGCCGCATCCACCAGAAGTCCCAGGGAAAGCAGAAAAGCAAACAGGGTGATCCTGTTAATGGTTTGTCCGGAGAGGTAAGCGACAAAAAGTGTGATCGCCAAAATCGCAGGTACGGTGAAGGTGACGATCATGGACTCTTTCCATCCCAGTGCAAAGACCAGCATTACAGCAATAATGATAATCGTAATGATCAAGTGGTGCATCAATTCATTGACTGCTTCATTTGCCCTGGTGCCATAGTTTCTGGTTACCAGGTAGCCGATGCCCTCTTTTTCAAACCTTGCTTCATACGACTTGAGTATCTCCATCACATCATCGGCGACAAATACCGCATTGGTCCCTGCCAGTTTTGCCACGGTCAGTGTCACCTGGTTTAGAGGTTTGCTCAATTTATCTTCTTTCTTCTTTTTATAAAGGACCTCTGCCGTCTGGAAATTTTGGATATCGATACCTTTTGTTACTTTTGCAACATCTTTCAGATAGATCGGTGATCCCATATATTGTGCGACGATGACATTCCCTACATCTTGTACATTCTCGATCGCATTTTTTACCCCAAAGATCACTAACCTGTTCTCGTCTGTTCTTCCTTTTACTTCCGGTACATTCACAGCTACGGACTGAATCGCTTTCATGATTTGCCCCAAAGAGAGATGATAAGCCGACAGTTTCCCCATATCTACTTCGATATTGTATTGCGCTTTACGTTCACCTTTCAATGTGGTTTTAGCAACATTCTTAACAGCATTCATCTTTTGCTGAACCTCTCTGACTACTTCAAAAAGCCCGACTTCAGAGATATCACTTTTCGGTTTTGCATAAAAAGCGACATTCACAATCGGAATATCAATATCGATATCAAACGGTTTGATAAGCGGCTGCATCACGCCTTTTGGCATCTGATCCATATTTTGCATGACCTTATCATAGAGTTTAAGATTTGATTTTTCCCTGTCCTCGCCGATATAGTACATCACATTGACAATACCGACATTATCCATCGCCATGCCGTAAACATGCTCGATACCGCTCACTTCCCTGAGTTTTCGCTCAAGAGGGTTGATGATCACATTTTCAACCTCTCTTGGAGAGGCACCCGGCATCGGTACGATCACGGCACCTCCCGAGATAGCAATCTGAGGATCCTCTTCACGCGGCATAATATTCAACGCCAGATACCCCACAAGGATCAGAAAAGCACCCAAAACGGCGGTAAGGGGATTGGTCAGAAATCCTTTGGCAAGCTTACCTGCCACATCAGTTACTTCATATTTCTTCTTATTTGTGGTTTGCATCACAGTCACACTTTATGATAATTTTCGTATACATCCCCGGATATACTGAACTGTTCTTTTTGTTAAATTCCATTTTGATCTTAAATTTGTGTGTCATCGGGTTTGAACTCGGGATAATAGAAGTAATCTTGCCTCCACTTTTAAAATCGAGAGACGGAACAGACAAATCTACCTCTTTGCCGACTTTGATATGTGCCAGCTGTGTTTCCGAGATCTCTGCGATCACCTTGATCCTGCTAAGGTCCGTCAGAACCACTGCCGGCATTCCCGGGATTGCCATCTCTCCTTCATTCAATTTTTTAGCAACGATGACACCGTCATTGGGAGCTGTGACTTTCAGGTATTTATACTGGTTCAGAACCTCTTCTCTTTTGGCTTCAGCCTGCTTGACCTGCTTTTCTGCGATCTCAACCATATCTTTGAGGTTGTCGGCTGCAAGCTCCAGTGTCTCAAGCTCATATTTGGAGACCATCTTTTTCTCAAACAACCTTTGATGCCTTGCAAGGTTGGTAAGGACATTGGTATATTGGCTCTTGTTCATCTGAAGCGCCAGTCTTGCCTGCGAAATCCCCAGATCCACCTGTCTTTCTGCCGCTTCGATCTCTTTGGAGTCGATCTCGTAGAGCAGCTGCCCTTTTTTGACGATATCCCCTTCACTTACCACCATATTTTTGACATAACCCATGTATCGGCTGGTAATCATTTTCTGATTATCCGAAATCACTGATCCGCTCAGTTCTATATCGATAGTCTGCGCACCCGCTACGGAAAGTGCCATGACCAACAGTGTCATTAGTTTTTTCATCTCTGCTCCTTCTTCCTATATACTGCTATGGTTCAGCAGGCTGTTAAGTTCGAAAACTTTCGTATTTCTTTTGTTTTTGACTGTCAAGAGTTTCAGTAACATTTCAAGCTCTTTGGACTGTTTGATCAGCAGGTCCGAGATAGAAACCATACCTTCTTTATAGCGCCCCTGATAATTCTCATACACTTTTTGTGCAAACTGAAACTGCTTTCTATAACTTTTCAGGTCCGCATCGGCACTTCTGATCTCTGTTTCAAGCTTTTTCGCCTTCAGTCGGATTCCGCTTTTTGCCAATGCTACCTGACTTTGCACCTTTAAGCGGTTGACTTTTGCCTTCTCAAGGTTTGCATGGTCTGTGCCTCCCGAAAAGAGATTCCATTTGAGCTGGACTCCTACCGTATAGGCATCTTTCTCGTCAAACTCGTTCCAAAGCTTGTCATCCGCGCTGCCATACTCTGCAAAAGCGCCGACAGTCGGCATAAAATTCGCTTCTTCCACGCCCACTGCCATTTCTGAGATCTTTTCGCCCAAAAGTGCTTTCTGGATATCAATATTGTTTGCTTCAAGTTCTTTCTGGTCCACTATTGGGATCGGTGCTATATCATTGATCTTTTTGATCGAGCTTACTTCCGTATTCAGCAAAAAAGAGAGAAACTGGTATGCCAGCTCCCTGTTCAATTTTGCCTGGTTGTACATACTGAGCGCTTCGGCTTTACGGGCCTGCACTTCAAGCAGATCGATATCCTGTGCATATCCCTCTTTTTTCATTGTCTTTACAATAATCTCCAAATGCCTGATGTTATTCATGATTTTTGAAAGGTTGCGGATATAATTTTCGACCAGAGAGATATCATAAAATGCTTTTTTGGTCTGAAATATTTTTTCATTCTGAAGTTTTTGACGGTCATACAGGCTCATTTCGTGCATCGCTTTGGTGATACGTCCGTACTCGGTCAATTTACCGCCTGTAAATATTGGCAGCATATAAGAGACCTTGGTCTGGAAATGGTTTCTCGTTTCCGGGTAATTCAAATCATAAGGTTCAACATTTGGATTACTCGGGTTGAACTCTCCTGCGCCAAAGTCACCGAAGGTAGCTTCTCTGCTTGCAAGCTTGAATCCAAAGACATTTCCCGCATCATTGGACCGCATCCCCGTTACCGTCAGATCGAGCTTTCCGAAGTGGTGTCCCCGTGCTGCTTTGGCTTCATACGCTTTCATCTGGGCATTAAAAGCAGCTACCTTCAACTCAAGGTTTTTCTTTTTCAATATTTTCAGTGCTTGACTGAGCTCCAGATTCTCCATGCCGCCGAACAGCGGTAAAGAGATCAAAAGAAGGATCAGATACTTTTTCATCATAAATACTCCCATTAAAAACCTTATTATATCCTAAAGAAATATTCAGGCTGCCAAGAACCTGAATGTAATAACAGAGGATTATATCGTATATAACTTATATTGATTTTAACGGATTAAATTAAGAAGAAATATTGATTTTGACGAAATTAGTCAGAAGAAAAAGCAGCCCAGAAGGCTGCATTATTACTTAGAGTGAAGCATGGCTTACACTGATACATGCTTCAAGTGAAGCAAGTTCATCAAGGATCGCTTTTGTGACCTTTCCATCGACTTTCACAACGGCAAGCGCTGCGTGCTGTTTGGAGTCACGTCCAAGTCTGAAGTCTGAGATGTTGATACTGTGATTTGCCATGATACGTCCCACATCACCGATCACACCCGGAGTATCCGTGTTCCTGAAGAATATCATCGTTCCTTTCGGTTCGACATCCAGAATATAATCATCGATCTCTACGATACGCTGCTCTGTACCGTCAAATACCGTACCGCCGATCGTGATCGTACTGTCTGCAGTCGTCAGCTTGACCTCTACTTTGTTGGTAAACCCGCTCGTATTCGGCCTGGTCTCTTTAGCGATCTCTATCCCGCGTTCTTTTGCAACAAATTCTGCATTCACATAATTCACCTGAGCAGAGAGTGATTCTGTCAGTACACCTACCGTAGCAAAGGTCCCCAAAGAGTCAACAAAATCAGCAACTTCGCCTTTTGCCGTAACTTTGATAGACTTGATCGCAGATTTTGTTGCCTGCGCAGTGATATGTCCTATCTTTTGGATCAGCTCAAGATAGGGACGGACATAGTCAGGAAGCTCATTCTCTTTGATCGGCAGGTTGAGTGCGTTTGGATAGGCGATTCCTTTCGCCGCGGCAATGGCATTCTCTGCTGCCTGAACCGCAATATTTCTTTGTGACTCCCTGGTGTTTGCACCGAGGTGTGGTGTCACCGTGACATTATCAAGATCAAGCAGGGGATGGTCAGTTGCAGGTTCTTTGTTAAATACATCGATACCCGCCATAGCGATCTTCCCTGATTGAAGTCCTTCCAAAAGTGCCTCTTCGTTAAAGAGCCCGCCTCTTGCACAGTTGATGAGGATGACACCCTCCTTCATTTTTGCGATCTCTTCAGCACCGATCATATTGATTGTCTCTTCTGTCTTCGGTGTATGAATCGTGATGATATCACAGGCAAGAATATCATCAAAATTCTTGGTATAAGAAATATCCAGATCCGTCGCTTTGGATGAATCGATATACGGGTCGTATGTCATAACATCCATTTCAAAGGCTTTTGCTCTCTTGCCCACACGTGAACCGATATTACCGAAACCGATAATCCCGAGCTTCTTATTTTTGAGTTCAGTACCGTACCAGTCCTGTCTTCTCCAGATACGGTCCTGTTTAAGGTTGTTATGTGCATAAGGGAACGTTCTTACACACGAAAGCATATGTGTCATCGTAAGCTCAACGGCTGCAATCGTATTTGCCGTAGGTACGTTCATCACAACGATACCCTGTTTACTTGAACCCGGAATATCTACATTATCTACACCGACCCCTGCACGTACCACTGCCTTCACATTCTTTGCACTCTTTAAAAAAGCATCATTGACATCCGTAGAAGAACGAGTGATCGCTACATCTGCCAAAGGGATGATCTCTGCAATAAGCTTGTCTTTTGGCTCATCTGCCGCATTAATGAGTTCTATTTCTTGATCGTTTGCTAAGATATCCAGGCCACTTTGATGGATATGATCACAAACAACAATAGTCTTTTTTGACATTTTGGAACCTTTTTGTAAATTTATGAAGAACACCTATGCGATGTATCGCATGGGCTCTCTTGAATGAGAGCCTGTGTTAAAGCAGCTTCCGCAGAAAAATGATCGGAAACTCTGCTATAAAGTATTATTTTTTAAATTTATCACCGAAAGCATCACCAAGAGTCATACTGTCATCCTGATCCATATTCAGCTTTTCCAGTGCTTCTCTCTCTTCTTGACGCTCAAGTCTTTTTACAGAGACTCTGATACGGTCATTGTTTGTATCAATAAAGCTGATCACCCCTTTGATCTCCTGACCTTTTTCAATCTCGTCGAACTTCAACGGGTGAAGGTCCTCAGTTCGGATCAATGCATCTACATTGTCTCCAAGCGAGATAAACACACCAAAGTCTTTCTTGTCTTTCACTGTACCTGTCACAATCGAACCATTTTTATGATTTTGTGCAAACGCTTTTACCGGAGATTCTTCAAGTACTTTTTTAGAGAGTGAGACTTTACCGGCATCTTTATCAATCTTGATGATCTTTACTTCTACTTCGTCACCTGCATGAAGCTCTGATCTTGCATTTTTACTCTTATCCCAGGAGACCTCTTGATTATGAAGCAATCCCTCAACTTCCCCTACTTTCACAAAGGCACCAAAGTCAGTGATAGAAGTTACCGTACCCTTTACGACATCTCCCACTCTGTTTTTAGACACAAAAGTATCCATCGGTTTAGGAAGAAGGTTTTTAAGACTTACTCTAAGTCTTCTCCCTTCTTTATCTACTTCGATCACCTCAACATTGATCTCCTGACCATTCTCAAGGTAATCTTTTGGATGTTTTACGTTCTTATCCCACGAAATCTCGGAAACATGCAAAAAGGCTTCAAGATCTTCACCAAGATCAACAAATACACCATACGGCTCAATGTTGGAAACAGTTGCTGTTACCGTATCTCCTACACCGATGATAGCGTCGATGTCCTCCCATGGATCAGGGTTGGCATCTTTAATAGAGAGAGAAAGATGTCTTTTCTTCTTATCATAGTCAAGTGCTACCACGTTTACTTCATCACCCTCTTTAAAGTATTTTGACGGGTTAACCGGGCCTTTATGAGAAATCTGAGAGTAATGGACCAGTCCGTCCATACCGCCAACATCCACAAACATACCGTAAGAAGTGATCTTTTTGACCGTCCCGACTACAGGCTCTTTACTCTCCATCAACGTGTTCACGATCTCTTCTGTTTTTGCTTTCTCTCTCTCGATAAGCTCTTTTCTGGAAACAACGACAGAACCTTTGTCTTTATCTACTTTGACAATCACAGCTTTGACTTTTTTCCCTGTTGCATCGGTTTTGGATGATAGGTAAGAGAGCGTACGCGGCATGAAGAACTCAAGACCATCTACCTCAACAATATATCCACCTTTGTTTTTCTTGGTGACCACACCTTCAACGACATACTCCTGCTCAGGATCATACTCATCGATAAATTCATTGATCGCTGCTCTGGCCTGAGCTGCTTTATAGGATACTTTTCCTCTACCGAGTGTCACAACCTCTATCTCATCATTTACATTAAAAAGAATGTTTCCCTCAGCATCTTTGATCTCATCAAGTGTCAAATTTGAATCTCTGCCGCCACCGATATCCACAACTACCAAGTTGTCTTTTTCATCGATTTTTACAATTGTCCCGCTAACTAAATCACTTTTTGACTCTGTTTTCTTGAACGACTCCTCAAGCATCGCCTCAAAATCTACTTCCTCTACTTCGATATCTTCGAACTTCATACCTATCCTTATGTGTACACAATTTTTGCGTAATTATACCTGTTTTTTTAAAAATAACGCTTACGCAACAATACCTTTCA
>JBEWPY010000073.1:0-9148 GCA_047689495.1 Candidatus Sulfurovum profundilacunae
TTAGGGGAAAACAGTACTACAACTCTTCCTAACCACAGATTGGATATAATCCCGATTATTTTCAAAGATAAAATGATACCGTCATTCCGGGCCTGGCCCGGAATCTCCCATACCTTGCCGGAGATCCTGAACCGCGTTCGGGATGACAGGTAAAAAGTGAGAAGTGAATGAGTTACAATCCAAAAGAGATTGAAGCCAAGTGGCAAAAACAGTGGGAGGAGGAGCAGGCATTCGAGCCTTCGGATTCCCTGGATCAAAAGAAAAAGTATATTTTGAGCATGTTCCCTTTCCCCAGCGGGAGACTGCATATGGGACACGTGCGTAACTATGCGATCGGTGATGCGATTGCGCGTTACTACAGAAAACAGGACTACAATGTCCTCCACCCGATCGGCTGGGATGCATTTGGTATGCCGGCAGAGAATGCGGCGATCAAGCATGGACGTCATCCGAAGGAGTGGACCTACTCCAATATCGACTATATGAGAGGCGAACTCAGTGCCCTGGGACTCTCTTTTTCCAAGACACGTGAGTTCGCTACCTGTGATCCGCTCTATACGAAGTGGGAGCAGGAGTTTATCATCAGGATGCATGAAGAGGGGCTGCTTTTCCGTGAATCTACAACGGTAAACTGGTGTGAAGAGTGCCATACGGTGCTTGCCAACGAGCAGGTGGAAGAGGGATGCTGCTGGCGATGCGATAACCCCGTAGAGATCAAAGAGATGCCCGGGTACTATCTGGATATTATCAAGTATGCGGATGAACTGCTTGAAGACCTCAAAATCCTGGAAGGAAAATGGCCGCATCAGGTACTCACGATGCAGGAGAACTGGATCGGCAAGTCACAGGGACTGGCATTTGAGTTTGAACTGACAGGGGAGAGCAAGGCGAAGCTTGACGGAAAGTTTGAGAAGTACTCTGTCTTTACGACACGTCCGGATACGATCTACGGAGTAAGCTACTCGGCATTGGCAGCTGAGCACCCGATCACGAAGTATATCGTAGAGCATCATCTTCTGGATGAGGAGAGAGCTGCCAAGATCACAGCGATTGCCAATATGAGTGAGCGGGAACGGGCACAGGCAGAGAAAGAGGGGTATCCGCTCGATATCTCCGTGATCCATCCGCTTACGGGTGAAGAGATACCGGTTTGGACGGCAAACTTCGTACTTGCAAGTTACGGAGGCGGTGCGGTGATGGCAGTGCCTGCGCATGATGAGAGAGATTATGAGTTCGCGACCAGATACGGCCTGCCGATCAAAAGGGTGATCAGCGGCGGGGAGGAACTCCCTTATACGGGTGCGGGTGCGCTTGTTGAGTCAGCTGCATTTACCGGACTGGCGAATTATGAAGCGAAAGCGAAGATCATTGCGACCTTTGAAGAGGCAGGATTCGGAAAGGGTACGACGAACTATAAATTGCGAAACTGGGGTGTAAGCCGCCAGCGATACTGGGGTGCACCGATCCCGTTTGTGCATTGTAAGCACTGCGGACTGGTACCTGAAAAGATAGAAAACCTGCCTGTGGCGCTTCCTGATGATGTCGAGATCACAGGTGAAGGAAATCCGCTGGATAACCATCCGACATGGAAGCAGTGCAAGTGTCCGAAGTGTGGAGAGGATGCCGTGCGCGAGACCGATACGCTTGATACGTTTGTGCAGTCAAGCTGGTACCAGTTCCGCTATGCGACCAACCCCCAAAAGTGGAACGAGGCAGGCATTGATAAAGAAGAGGCGAACTACTGGCTTGGTGTAGATCAGTATATCGGCGGGATCGAACATGCGATCCTGCACCTGCTTTATGCGCGTTTCTTCACGAAAGTGCTTCGTGATCTTGGCTATGTGAGTGTCGATGAACCGTTTGAAAGGTTGCTGACACAGGGAATGGTGACCATGGACGGCGCCAAGATGAGCAAGTCCAAAGGCAATACGGTAGATCCCGACAAACTGATCGAAGAGTACGGTGCAGATACGGCAAGACTCTTTATCCTTTTTGCCGCTCCTCCGCAAAAAGAGCTAGAGTGGAACGATAATGCCGTAGACGGAGCATTCAGGTTTATCAAAAAGCTTTATGACAGGGCAGAGAAGGTGACAGGCAAAACATTGCCGGAGATTGACCATGGATCACTCTCCAAAGAGGCTAAACTGGCACGCCAAAAAGTCTATGAAGCGTTGCAGAAGTCAGCAGATGTCTATGAGAAGACCTTTGCCTTTAATACTCTGATCGCAGCCTGTATGGAAGCACTCAATGCACTGGACAAGCAGGAGTGCGGTGAGGTATGGAGCGAGGGAATGTATGTGATGCTGAACCTGCTTGAACCTATCATCCCGCATGTTGCTTCGGAACTGAGCGAAGTGCTCTTCAGCCGTGAAAATCTCAACAGGGTGATTGAAATCAAAGAAGAGGTCTTTGTCCAGGAGAGCATCCTTTATGTCGTGATGATCGGAGGCAAGAAGCGTACAGAGTTTGAGATCAGCCCCGGTGCGGGACAGGAAGAGATACTTGCTGCGGCCAAAGAGGCGGGAGCAAAGTGGCTGGAGGGGATGCAGATCGTCAAAGAGATCGTGGTCCCGAATAAACTGGTCAACCTTGCGGTGAAACCGAGTTAAATTAAAAATTAACAAGTAAAAATTAAAAATGGTGGTATATATTGCCCTTGCAGTACTTTGATAAAAGAGAAGGAAGTCTATGAAGCGAAATAGAAGTTTTTTGAAAAAAAACCTACTTAAATTTTTAATTTTTAATTTTTCACTTTTAATTATTGCCGGGTGCGGTTACAAACCCTCTTCTCATGCGATTAAAAACATTTTTCATGAGACCGTCTATGTTGAGGTAGTTGTGGACAGGGTTGAACCTGAAAATGCACCGGAGATTAAAGATAAGATCAACCGCATGGTTTATACGCGGTTTAAAGGGCGTGTCGCATCCAAAGAGGAAGCCGGGAGTCGATTGCGCATCTCTTACAGTGGAAGCAGTTTTACCCCCTTGTCCTATGATGACGGGTATATCACACGGTACAGGGCAAAGGTGAGAGTGAAGTTTGACATGCTGACAAAGCAGGGGAAAACAAGCAAAACCATTACGGCTGTACATGAATCGGATATCCAGGCAAGTTCGCTCCGTTCTTCAGTGCTGAGAACCGAAGCCATTGCTCAAGGGGTTGAGAAAGCACTCGATGAATTTTTGGCGTATGTAAGTGCCAAAGGCGTCACGGTTTCCGCCCGATAAATGGTAATGACTTTCATAGACTTCCTGGACCGGAAACCTCTCTACTATAAAGAGATAGACCATCGGCGGGTGCATCTCGCCTATGGCAGGCTCAACCCGCACATCAAAAAACCCCGAACCGTGCATATAGTCGGTACCAACGGCAAAGGTTCTACCGGCCGTCTATTGGCTCATCTGGCATATAGAGGCGGATTGAATGTAGGGCACTATACCTCTCCGCATATCATAAAGTTTAACGAGCGCATCTGGCTGAACGGGTCCGAGGTTTGTGATGAGGTGCTGGAAGAGGCACATCAGAGGCTTTTCTCCCTTCTGGGCAAAGAGATGAGCGATGCGCTGACCTATTTTGAGTATACCACGCTTCTGGCTTTTGTTGTATTTGAAACGTGTGACCTGATGGTTCTGGAAGCGGGCCTGGGCGGAGAGTTTGATGCAACCAATGTGTGTGGCAAGGAGTTAAGTATTATCACTCCGATCGGGCTGGATCATCAGGCATTTCTGGGAGAAAGCATCGAAGAGATCGCTGCGACGAAGATCAGCAGCATTCAAAATAAAGCATTGCTTGCACCTCAATTATATCATGAGGTGACAGAGGTTGCAGGGAGGATCGCTGGGGAGAAGGGTGCAGAACTCTTTTTGAATGAAGCATTCAGCGTACAGCGTTCAGCGTTAAGGAATAAGGTTGAAGTGATTGCTTTAGAGAAGTCATGGGGTACTTACCTGGCAGATAATGCCATCGTTGCATTGCAGGCATTGGATATTCTGGATATTCGTTACGATATTGATGATTTGAAGGGTGTGGAGCTCTTTGGCCGGTTCTATCCGCTTGCTTCCAATATCCGTATCGATGTAGGTCACAACCCTCTGGCTGCGCAGGCGATCGTAAAAGCGATGGAACCGGAGACGGTGCTTATCTACAACTCTCTGGATGACAAGGATTATGAATCTGTTCTGCGCATATTGAAACCGAAGGTGAAACGTACGGAGATCATCCGGATCGATTCTCAGCGTGCGACTACACTGGAATCAATAGAGAAAGCACTGCAAACTGCAGGGCTTAAGTATCAAAATTTTGACGGGATGATTGATCAAGATGAACACTATCTGGTCTTCGGATCATTTTATGTGGTTGAAGCTTTCCTTCGGAAATTAAAAATTAAAAATTAAACATTATTGTATGCATTGCTTACAATGCTTGTATTGGGAAAAAAGTATGTATCAGAGTAATATCTACGAATATTTAGAGACTTTACAGGAAGAGAAACTCCTAGTCTGTAAAGATGACAAAGAGGCGCTTCAGATACGGGATGTGGCAAATCTGCTGGGCTATGAGAGTTTTGTACTGCCGGATATCCGCGTAAGCCGGGGTGAGGATCTGCGCACCTATGACGAGGAGATACAAAAACTTTTCATGATGTTGGCGGGTTTCCATAAGAGCCGAAACAAAAAGGTGATCATCTCACCGCTGCGTACCCTGCTGGTCCCTTTCCCGAAACCGGAGCATTTCGGGACATATACGATAGAGTTCGGTGACACGCTGGAGCTCTCAGAACTCAAAGAGATGCTCTATCACTGGGGATACCACTTTACCGATATTGCGGCAGGCAGCGGAGAGGTCTCTTTCCGCGGGGATATCATCGATATCTTTCCGATCGATGCGGTACAGCCTTACCGTATCGGGCTTTTTGATGATGAGGTGGAGACGATACAGCACTATGATGAGGCGACACAAAAACGGATACTGCCCAAAGAGGGAGAGGATGAGCTTGACCATGTCACCTTCCCCCCGACTTTTCTCGCACTGGGAAAAGAGCAGTATGAATCACTCAAAACCAGGGTGGAATCGAGTCAATACGATACCTTTGTCAAAGATATCGACTCGTTAGGGCTATGGCATCTTGACGCGTTTGGCCGGAGTGCATTGGAGCAGTTCAGCCCTATCCTGACTTCAGATATGGAGGAAGAGCTGGAAGAGATCTATGCACTGGATGAACCGGTGTTTCCGAGAAAATCTTTTTCCCTGCCGGTTATCCCAGAAGGGACAAAGTACCGGGATATGGAAGCAGCGGATGTCAATAAACTGCTGGAGACGCATCAGGATAAAAAGATCACGATCCTGGCCAAGAACGAGTCGATCGTTCGCGGGAGCGATCTCGGGAGTTTTGAGGGGCTGGAGTTTGTCTATCAGGACGGTATCGTCAACCTGATGGGCGCAGACAGGCTGATTCTCTCACTGAACAAGCCGGTCAAACGGAAGAAGGTTAAAAAAGCGACCATTATCCTTGACGAGCTCAAGCCGGGAGATTATGTCGTACACGAAAACCACGGGGTCGGTATCTTCAAAGGGATCGAGAAGCGCGATGTACTGGGGGCAGTCAGCGAATTTGTTGTGATGCACTATCAAAACGAGGATTCGCTGCTGATCCCGGTCAGTTCACTGGAGGTGATAGACCGCTATGTGGCAGACAGCGGCACACTTCCCGTACTGGATCGTCTGGGTAAGACAAGCTTCAAAAAGCTTAAAAGAAAGGTCAGAGAGAAACTCTTTGCCATCGCTTCCCAGATCATCAATCTCTCCGCACAGCGCCATCTCAAGAAGGGTATCGTGCTTAAAACCCATATGGAGGAGCATGCGGTCTTTATGGCCAAAGCGGGATTTGTCCACACCGAGGACCAGGAGCGCGCGATCCATGAGATGCTGGAGGATATGGGCAGCGGGCGTATGATGGACAGGCTGCTGAGTGCCGATGTGGGATTTGGCAAGACAGAGGTGGCGATGAACGGAATGTATGCGGCTGCCAAAAACGGCTGCCAGTCGATGATAATCGCACCGACCACACTGTTGAGCGCGCAGCACTACAAGTCACTCAAAGAGCGTTTTGATGAGGAGGGGATCAAAGTTGCCAAACTGGACCGTTTCTCCACAGCAAAGCAGAAGCGTGAAACCCTTGCGGGCCTGGAAGACGGTTCGATCGATGTGGTGGTCGGTACCCATGCCCTGCTCAAAGCGAAGTTCAAAAACCTGGCACTGGTTGTGATCGATGAGGAGCATAAGTTCGGTGTGAAACAGAAAGAGGCACTCAAAGAGATCAGTATCGATGTGCATCTGCTCTCCATGTCGGCAACCCCGATCCCGAGAAGTCTTAATATGGCGATGTCGCAGGTCAAAAGTTTCTCGGAAATCCTCACACCGCCGGTGGAACGTCAGGGTGTCCGTACCTTTGTAAAAAGTTACGATGAGAAAGTGATCAAGGAGGCGATCCTGCGTGAGCTTCGCCGTGGCGGCCAGATCTTCTATGTCTTTAACTCCATTGCCGCGATCGAAGAGAAGAAGAAAGAGCTGCTGGATATCCTGCCTGACCTTCGCATCGCCGTACTGCACTCCAAAGTCTCCGCCAAAGAGACAGAAGAGGAGATGATGAAGTTTGAAGACGGTGAGTATGATGTGCTGCTATCGACCTCGATCGTGGAGTCTGGTATCCATATGCCGCATGCCAACACGATGATCGTGGACGGTGCGGACAACTTCGGTATCGCAGACCTGCATCAGTTGCGCGGGCGTGTGGGAAGAGGGGCCAAAGAGGGGTATGCCTACTTCATCGTGATGGATAAAGAGCGTTTGACCGATCAGGCCAAACGCAGGCTGTTGGCACTGGAGTCACATTCGGAGCTTGGCAGCGGCGCGGTGCTTGCCTTCCATGACCTTGAGATACGGGGTGGGGGGAACATCATCGGTGAAGCGCAGTCAGGCCATATCAAACAGATCGGATATTCGCTCTATCTGCGTATGCTGGAAGATGCGATCAAAGAGCTGAGCGGACAGGATAAAGAGGTGAGCAGCCACGTAGATATGAAGCTCAATGTCGATGCCTATCTCAATGAGGAGCTGATCGAAGAGGACAGGCTGCGCCTTGAACTCTACCGCCGTCTCTCACTGTGCGAAAGTACGGGTGAAGTCTATGAAATCAGTTCGGAGATCGAAGACCGGTTCGGGAAACTGGATACCGTGACCAGGCAATTCATCGATGTGATCGTGCTGAAAGTACTTGCGCGTCAGCAGGGTATCTCCAAAGTCTCCTCATACGGGGAGAACGTCTTTATCGAGTTTGTCGAAGAGGGCAAAGATCGGATTGTGCTCAAATCATCCAGCAAAGATGATGATGACATTATCGCAACGACGATGGAATACCTGAAAAAATAGAATTCTCGGTTTTATACATAAAACGATCCTTTACAGAGGAGAGGAGGGGATAAATGAACATTATACCTGTGCACCTGTTTTGAAAATACTCTTCTTCTGCTTCTCCTCTATAGCAAAACAGAGTATAGAATAGCAGTAACAGCGAATCATTAAAGAATTTTCTTAACTTTCGCACCTCACCTAAAGTGTACCAAAATAATACCTAAGCACCCCTAAAATATCCGGCCAAAATATCTCCATCCCATACCTCTTGAAACAGAATGGATTTTAAGATAGAAACAATAAAAAAAAGTAAGTATAAAATACCAATATAAAGCCCTGTATACGGGCCTTTAAGCTATAATACATCTATATATTAAAAGGGTATATTTATGCAAATAGAAAGCCAAATAGTCAACATCATCAACGACAAATTAAAAAATCCGATCTACCAAACACTACAGCTGCTCAACATGAAAACTATCCTTGCAAAAAGCAACTTCACTAAAAAAGAAGGTGTCGAAGTGCATATGGTGGTATTGCACTTTGTCTATATGCTGGTGATGAATAAAAAGATATTCACTTTCATGAAGCAAAGCAATGACAGTTTCAAAAAAGATATCTACTATAGATTGCTTGCCAACAGTAGTTATAACTGGAGAAGCCTTCTGTCTCTCTCCTCTCTAAAAATACTGTCACTGCTACGGAAAATACAGGATGCTAAAGCCATCAAAGTCTTTATACTTGATGATACAGTAGAGGGTAAAGTCGGTAAAAACGTAGAAGGGTCTTGTGATAGTTTGTGGAGCAATAAAGCCAAAAGAAAGATCAGAGGTATCAATGTGGTATCGCTCAACTTCAGTGACGGCTTCTCAAACTTTATGCTGGATTTCGCCATAGCGATGAACTCTTATGCAAGAGTAGCCATAGAGGATTTTACCAACAAGATAGACCACAGAACCAATGCCTATAAACGAAGGCTTGAAACGATGAAAGGTAAATCACAAATAGCCATTGAGATGATCAAAAGAGCCGTAAACAGTGGCATTTATGCTGATTACCTGCTTGTGGACAGCTGGTACTCCAAGCCTTCGTTTATCAAGGAGATGAATGAACTGGGGCTTAGAGTAATATCAAGAATGGCAAACAATGCCAGGATATGGAACTTTATTGGTAAAGAGAAGACACTTGAAGCCATATACAACAGGTTTAAAAAGGTTAAAAATGTAAAGTCAGATACCTATGGCAAAAAGATTAAGTTTATCTACTTCTCTGTCTCAGTCGAACATAAAACAGCAGGCAGACTCAAAATTGTTTTTATCAAAACCAAAGAGAAACTCATACCCATTGTATCTACCGATCTTGATATAAGCGATGAAGAGATCATAGAGATATATAAACGAAGATGGGACATTGAGCAGGGCTACAAAGAGCTACGTGAACACTTTGGCTTCGGCAAGGAGGAGAACAGAATCTATGAAGCATTGATCGCAAGAATAACCCTTTCATTTTTTACCTACAATATTGTCTCCTATATTAACAGGATAAGCAATGAACCCAAAACTATCGGTGGACTATTCAAAGATCTTGAATGCGAACTTCATACCTTAGCAATAGCTATGCAGACATTCATTATAATACTTGATGAGATAGCAAAGATCGAAGATGTTGTCAATAGAAATGAGGTGTAGATTTCACTCAACCTTTCCACCCGTTTCACTTTTATGCTTCCACTTTTTT
>JBEWPY010000074.1:0-9143 GCA_047689495.1 Candidatus Sulfurovum profundilacunae
AAAAAAGTGGAAGCATAAAAGTGAAACGGGTGGAAAGGTTGAGTGAAATCTACAATCATCGGTCGTGAGATTCACGAAAAGCCCCATTTTCTTGTCTGCCGCCAATGCGGTACCGCTTAATAAAAGAAACACTATGGCAAACACGCCCAATATTTTTTTCATGATCACTCCTTCGTTGTGTTGTGTTGTTGAGTCAACAATATTAATTCTACAATAAAATGTTAAATATATATTAATTAGTTTTACTTATAAAATTATTATTTTTGTTTCGTATCTCTTGATACGATGCCTACTGAGAATTCATCAAATGCAAGTCTGTAGACGAAACACTCTTCTACGTTATAATGTTGTATATGAGCCGGTGGAAAAGAAAGGAGGTTCTCTGTGAAAACATATATTTGGATGATTGCGTTGATTGTTTCCTTCCTCAGTGCAGAAACAGGCTATAAGCTTGAAAAGCTGACAAGCGGTCACGGTGTGATCTGGGGAATGGCGTTCATCGAAAAAGGAAAGATACTTTTTACCCAGAGAGAGGGGAAGGCGGGAATACTGTCCATCGGTACAAAAAAGACCAGTAGGCTCAAAGGCCTTCCAGGCGTGCGTGCCAAAGGGCAGGGCGGACTGCTTGATGTGGCCCTCTCTCCGAACTTTGGCACAGAGGGGTGGATCTATTTCACCTATGCCAAAGCAGTAGGTTCCAAAGGCGCGACGACACTGGCCCGGGCAAAACGGGACCAGGAGAGATTGGCAGGATGGGAAGAACTTCTTGTAACACAGTCTGTGACATCACGCGATATACATTTTGGCAGCAGGATCACCTTTGATGAGAGCGGACATCTCTTCTTTACGGTTGGGGAAAGAGGGGTGAGAGACAATGCACAGGATCTGAGTAACCATGCAGGCGCTATCCTGCGGTTGAATCTGGACGGCTCAGTACCCAAAGACAATCCTTTTACAGACAACCCCAATGTTCTTAAAGAGATATACTCGTACGGTCACAGAAACCCGCAGGGTATCTACTATGACAAGAGTACCAAAAGGCTGTGGTCGATCAAACACGGCCCCAGAGGAGGAGATGAGATCAATCTGATCGAAAAAGGACAGAATTACGGCTGACCCGTCATTTCGTACGGTAAAGAGTACTGGGGTCCTGTCTCTGTAGGCGAGGGTACGCATAAAAAAGGGATGATGCAGCCCGAAAAGGTCTATACCCCCTCCATCGCCCCGAGTTCGCTGATGCTATACCGCGGTGACCTCTTTCCCGAATGGAAAGGAAAACTTTTTGCAGGAGCGTTGGTACAGAAACATATCAATATCATCGGAGTGGATAAAAACGGAAACCTGACAGACGAAGAGAGAATACTCGAAAATTTCGGAAGACGGATACGCTGTGTTACACAGGATAGCGCGGGTTACATCTATTTTTCCACTGATCGCGGAGAGATATTCAGGCTTTCTCCCCTGTAAAAGTTTCTATCTTTGTTTTTATTCCGGTTTATTTAGCACCTCACGGAGTGCCTCTTCAATGGTCGGATATTTAAACTCAAAACCATTCTCAAGCAGGCGTTCTGGAACAACACGCTGGCCTTCGGTCAGTACCGTTGCTCCTTCTGAAAAGAGAAATCTCAGGACAAATTTCGGCAAGGGGATCACCGTAGGCCTGTGCAGGATTTTACCCAGTGTTTTGGTAAGCTCCCTGTTCGTTACCGGATTGGGGGCGCAAAGATTGTACGTTCCTTTCTGTTTTTCTTCGGTCAATACAAAAAGATAGGCATTGAGAAGGTCATCGATATGTACCCAGCTGAAAGGTTCGCTGCCGTCTCCTATCGTTCCTGCGATCCCCAGTTTGAATGAAGGCAGCATCTTGGAAAGTGCCCCGCCGCCTTTGCCGAGCACGACACCAAATCGAAAAATAACAACTCTGGTCAGATCATCAGCCTGTTCCGCTTCCGCTTCCCAGTCTTTGCAGATCTTCGCCAGAAAGTTGTCGCCGTAGATATAGTCTGATTCGCTCATTGGGCCGTTTGTGGCATAGATACCGATCGCAGAAGTGGAGACGAAGAGTTCCGGCCTTTTTTTCATCTGTCTCATGGCTTCAACGACCTTTCGGGTAGTGAGGATCCTGCTCTCATAGAGGATTTTCTTATAAGACTCGCTTCATCTGTGGATAATCGGCGCACCTGCAAGATTGATAACGATATCTGCTCCCTCAAGTACTTCGGCAATCTCTGCACTCTCTTTATGCGTATCCTCTCTGCCTAAGGAAACCACATCAAACCCTTTTGTCTTGAAAAAAGGCTGCATATATGTTCCGACAAATCCGCTGCCGCCGATAATTGCTATCTTCTTCATAAAAAATTCTCCTTTCGTCAAAAAGCCCTATATTTGATTATTTTGTCTTTCCGACCATGATTCCTTTTTCTCTATTGTACACTGCAAGGATGCAAACTCTGTGTAGAGGCCGATTGGTACGTGTGTGCGTAGAGCTATCTTGGTGCTTCACCTCTTATAAAAGCTGCGTTTTTGCTCTCTCGTTCGGTCTGCTGTACCGGTTTTGAGACGTTTCGGCCGGTAAAACAGTAGCAAGGATCGGGTTTGTACGGTTTTATTGGTATAGTTTAAGCAACATTTTCTATAATGACCAATAAGTATCAAAGAGGTAGAGATGATGGAACGTAGAGACTTTTTCAAAAGAGCAATTGTAACAGCAGGTGCCGCAGCAGTAGGGAGCAGCAGTTTGGAGGCGGGAGAAACAGGCCATCCTGTAGATGATAGAAAAGTATCGGAGATCGCTTTCCCTGAAAAGAGGCCGCTTATCATGTACTCTGACAGGCCGCCGCTTCTTGAGACACCGCGAGAACACTTTACTGCCGCACTGACTCCCAATGATCTCTTTTTTGTGCGTTGGCATATGCCGATGATCCCCAAAAATATCGATCCCGATACCTTTAAAGTCAGTCTGAACGGGATGGTCAAAGAGGAGACCAGTGTTTCTCTCAAAGCGCTTAAAACGAAGTTTGAACAGGTGGAGGTCACGGCAGTACTCCAGTGCGGAGGAAACAGCCGTTCCGCATTCAGCCCGATCGCAGGCGGTATACAGTGGGGTTCCGGTGTGATGGGCTGTGCAAGGTGGAAAGGGGTAAGGCTGCGTGACGTGCTTGCGTTTGCAGGACTTCAAAAAGGGGCTGAATGGATCGCCTTCAATGGTCTCGACAAGGCAGTCTACAGCAAGACGGAAAACTTTGTAAGAGAGCTCAGGATCGATGAGATAGGCAAAGAGGTGATCCTTGCGTATGAGATGAACGGAGAGGATCTTCCCTATCTTAACGGCTATCCGCTCAGACTTGTGATCCCGGGAACCTACTCTGACAGCTGGATCAAGATGATCTCAAACATCACGGTATCGGACAGACAGAAAAAACTCCATTTTATGGAAAAAGCTTACCGTATCCCGGATAACGAATGCGAATGTGAAACGCCTGACAATCTCTTTCCGAAGACCAAGCCTATCGAGAAGATGAATGTCAATTCGATCATCGGCTATCCTGTCAAAGGCTCCAAAGTAAGAAAAGATGTTCATATCGTGGCCAGGGGTGTAGCCTTTGATGCCGGACACGGCATCAAGAAGGTTGAAGTTTCCGTCGATGGCGGAAAGAACTGGATGAAAGCGCTGCTGGATGACGGCAGGGAAGGGAAGTATGCCTATAGAGCGTTCAGGTGTGCATTCAAGCCAAAGCAGAGCGGAGAGCTGACCATCATGAGTAGAGCAACAAATAGGAAGGGCGAAGTACAGCCTTTTGCAAAAGAGATACAGTGGAACCATGGCGGATATAAATACAACGGCATTGATGAAGTAACGATAGAAGTAGTGTAGATGAAGCAGTTGAAATTGATCATTACGTTCTTTGTTGTATTCTCTTATGTACCGCTTTTCGCCCAGGTGGAAGGTGATATAAAGGTACCGTATGTGAACTTTCAGATGAAGGCGGGCAAGGGGGTTTACTCTACACGCGGCAAATGTAATATGTGTCACTCTTTTGGCTATATACTCAACCAGGGGAAACAGTCAAGAAAATTTTGGCTGGATAAGACGGTTAAGATGATAGAGGTATTTAAAGCACCTATCAAGGGGGAAGATATAGAGATTGTTGTCGATTATCTTTATGAGAACTACGGAAACGGCGAGCTGGAGTAGCTCTTCTTCTCTTTTCCCTCTGTTTACGGAGTTCTGTCTTTTTTACGCTTATCGTTGAACAGAAGGAAGACCCTCTCTTATCACGTAAATGCTGTCCGCTTTCAAAGCATAAAAAGGCGGTTAGCGTATGCAGATACTGTTGACAAGTCACATAATCATGTAATTTTATCGTTATAAAATCAAGGTATAATATCGCAACTTATAATAATGATAAAAGGAAACATGAATGCAGTTTTCATTTGGTGACTACAAGATTAGAGTACATGAACTCGATAATAAACTTTCAGTACAGCTTACTTCAGAGCTGGGAGAGGTATACCTCGTCAATGATGAACAGCGTAGCAGTGCTTTTCCCAATGAAGTACGTTTTCAGGTCAAAAATCCAATCAGGCAGCCTGAAGCAGTAGGTTTGAAAAGATTTGCATTCGGTGAGTATACGTTTATTCTGGGAGTCAACTACTCCGGAGAGTTGTTTCTCTTCCACAGTGTGAAACTTACGATCGGAAAGAAAGTGATCGAGGGTAAAGATACATTGACTCTGGCATTCCTCAAAGATCCGAAAGCCTGATATTTGTCTCGTTCTAAGCAGATAGAACGAGGGTACCCTCTCTCATGTTATAATACCCCTTTATAAAATTACACAAAAAAGAAGTCAGATGCAACATCTTCCGAAAATACTGCTTGTTCTCTATGTGCTTCTCTTTTCAGTGCTAGCTATTGACCCCTATGACAGAGCAACATGGTTTGTTGAGAACCTGCCTGTATGGGTGGCAGTCGGGATACTGGTCCTCTGGTATCGATCATTCGTCTTTTCCAATACGGCATATTTTTTGATGTGGGCATTTCTGTGCTACCATACGATAGGCGGATACTGGACCTTCGAGCGTGTTCCTTTCGAGTACGGGAACCAACTCTTGTCTTTCCTGCACTTTGATTTTATCCTTCCTGACGGACGAAACAATTTTGACAGGGTCGGGCATTTCTTTGTCGGTGTATTTGCTTATCCGATGGTAGAGTTCCTGGTACGGAGATCGTTGGTTTCCAATCGTTTTATTGCTTTTATGTTTGCCGTTTTTGCCGTAGGATTCTGGGCAGCAAGCTATGAGATTATAGAGATGTATTATGCCGTTGAGGAAGGGGGTACTTCAGGTTCACTCTTTTTAGGATCGCAGGGGGACATATGGGACGCACAGAAAGATATGTTTCTGGATATCTGCGGCGCGGTACTTTTTGGCTTTTTAGCTATAATCACAGTTTCAAAACAGACACGTAAAAACTAAAAGAAAGGAAAACGATGGAAGACATACCAAATTGCCCTGAGTGCGGCAGTGAATATACTTATGAGGATGGAGAGCTTTATGTCTGTCCGGAGTGTGCACATGAGTGGAGTAAGGATGCGGCAGCAGAGGAAGATACAGGGTTGATCGTCAAAGATGCCAATGGCAATATCCTTCAGGATGGCGATGCTGTGACTGTCATCAAGGACCTTAAGGTCAAAGGAAGCAGAGATGGGATCAAAGTAGGGACCAAGATCAAGGGTATCCGTCTTGTTGAGGGGAACGATGGACACAATATTGACTGTAAAATTCCCGGTGTCGGAGCGATCAAACTCAAACAAGAGTTTGTAAAAAAAGCGTAATCTGCTTATAATAAAATATCAAAGGAGTAGGCCGTTGAAGTGCAATCAGTGGACTAACGGCACAAACCTAAATCCATAGATACTCTCTCTTTGATACTCATCTTCAGAGGTTTTCGTAACCACCTCGATAGAGTTTTGTACCGGAATAACCAGTTTCCCTCCGACATTCAACTGGTCTATCAGCTCCTCGGGCAGTTCATCGGCGGCTGCTGAGACAAGTATCTTGTCAAACTTCTCTCCCGGAACCCCGAGTTTCTCTTCGGCTTTTTCGATCCTGCATCTCTCATCCCGGCAGCATTTTGCAAGGTTGAGCCTGCCAAGCTTTACCAAAGAGTCCATTCTCTCCAGCCCCAGAACACTTCCTTCTTCTCCCGTGATGTAGCAAAGCATGGCAGTCGTCCACCCCGAACCTGCACCGATATCGAGTATCTTGTCCCCCTTTTTGGGCGAGAGGTATTCCAGCATAAAGGCAACGGTAGTAGGCTGGGATATCGTCTGCCCTTCACCGATACCGAGCGGAGCATCGACATAAGCACTCTCTTTGTACCTCTCAGGGACAAAGTCTGCCCTGTCAACCTCTTCAAAGGCTTCGATAATATACCGGCTTTTGAGTACCCTGTCCATGATGATGGAGTCGATAAGTGAATCTAAATCTTTCAATATTTATCCTTGGTTTTTAAAAATATATTGTATTTACGACACCTGCTACCTACTATCTATCTTCCCTATATTCCTCTACCTGGTAGGTAAATATCTGTGGGTGTAGAGTCAAACACTCCGAACCCATACCTGCCTTTTGACAGAGGTTTGCAAAAAAAGATTCAAAGGTAGGAAGCTGATCCCATACCTGGGGAAGATAGGTGGCCTGATGACCTGTGCCGTGCTTGATGATGATGCCGTCAACGCCCGGATTGATTTTGGATCTAAGCGTATCGATGGAATCGTACTCTACTGGTTGTGGAGGTGTAAGTATAGAGATATCTATGGTGATTTGATCAAACTCTTCGGCATTCAGAGAAGGGAATCTCGGATCATCCAGAGCTGCTGCTTTGGCATTGTGAATAAGGTCCTCATAGAGTGGGCGATGTGCCACGATCGAACCGATACATCCTCTCAGCAGATGCTCCCTGCCTATGTTCAGGGTGACAAAGCAGGCACCCTCATTTTTCAGCCAGGGGTTTTCCTTTATGAGAGTATCCGGAACAAGAGAGGAGGGGAGGCCTACCGCCTCAGCGATGGATGCACGGGCCAGTTGAAGCAATACTCTTTTTTTCATTTGGACTCCACGAACGCCGCGCTCATATATCCGACGACCTGTGACTCGTCTCCGCTGGCATCTGCACTGGTCCGATAGTCGAGCACGACAGATTCCAGCCTAAGCTCTTTTGCTGCGATCATCATCGCTTCCACACCGATCTTCCCGCACGCTTCACATCCATCGTGCAACTTGCCTCTGTCCAGCTCTTTTACCGCTTCCAGACAGATACTGTCCAAACGGTTTGCCTTTTGTATGTCATAGTAGTGGCTCAGGTCGGTGCTGATCACGATGGCAGTTTTAGGATCTTGAAGCAACCGTTTAATCACCGGTGCCAATTTTTCGGGATCCTCGTCAGAGTAGACGATCTCTTCTACTGCTACATTCGGCTTGTATGCTTTGATAAAGGGGAACTGCACCTCTGTACTGTGCTCATGGTGTGCATCTGGAAAATATTCAAGAGCGAACTCTTCTTTCAGTTCACATGCAAGTTTCCTGTCTATGGGAAGATCACCCAGAGGCGTATGGTATTTGTCACACTCGGAAATACTGGTCCCTTTGAAATAGACACGGTGGCTTGGTCCTATGATTACGATATGATCGATATCCTGATTGGTAAGCACCTTAAGTGCGATATTGGCTGTAAACCCGCTGTAGATATATCCTGCATGCGGAACGATAACCGCTCTGGGGCGCAGCTGCCAGATCACATCATCTTTTGAAAAATGTTTTTCGAGTATCTGGTTATAGTGGTCAAACACTTTTCTGATCTCCTGGGGGTCAGAAGGGTAGAATTGGCCTGCTACTGCTGTTTTTCGTGTACTCATTTCCATACTCCTTTCAATTTCCTTCTCCCTGAAAAAAAGCCAAGCTCCTTTTCAATTCTTCTCACTAAAGTTTTGCCTTTGGCAAGAGAAGGAGTCATTTCCATACTCCTTCGATCTCTCTTTGGCATTTGGGGCAGTGTCCGTTTTCCAGTGTATTGATCGTGACGGTATATCCCGTCCTGTCTATCAGCAGTTCACCGCAATCAGGGCAATATGTATCGCCATGTACCGGGACATTGCCCAGGTAGATATAGTGCAATCCCGCTTCTTCTCCTATCTTTTTGGCACGCTGCAGTGTCTCCAGCTTCGTTCTCTCATGGTCAAGCATTTTGTAGTCGGGATGAAAGGCGCTCAAATGCCATGGGACATGCGCACCAAGGTCATTCCTGATGAACTCTGCCATCTCTTTGATATCGTTGTCGCTGTCATTTTCACCCTCTATAAGCAGCGTGGTCACCTCTACCCATATTCCTTCCTTTATCATTCTTCTAAGCGTATCCTTGACTTCTTCCAGGCCCCCTTTGAGGACTTTTCTATAGTAGTCGTCATTCCAGCTCTTCAGGTCAATGTTGGCTGCATCGACCCAGCTTGCCATATCTTCGATCACTTCAGGAGATTCAAACCCGTTGCTTACGAAGATGTTTTTGAGCCCTTTCTCTCTGGCAAGTACTCCGATATCTTTGGCATAAGGGTAGAAGATAGTTGGTTCGTTATAGGTATAGGCGATAGAGGCACACCCTTGTTCAAGAGCCATTGCTACCATCTCTTCGGGACTGACATTGATAGATTCATTGATCTCATGCTCCTGGGAGATATCCCAGTTCTGGCAGAAAGGACATTTGAAATTACAGCCTACCGTCCCAAAGGAGAGTGCACTGCTTCCCGGAAGAAGATGGTTGATCGGTTTTTTTTCTACCGGATCAACATGCAGGGCAACAGGATGGCCGTACACTAGGTTTTTTAACTCGCCGTCTACATTCTTGTTGACACCGCAAAACCCTGTTTTCCCCTCTTTAAGTTTACAGGAGTGACGGCACAGGAGACAGATGATCCGATCTTTTTCTTTCTCTTCTTTATAGTACTTCATCTAAAATCCTCTCTATGAGTCATAAAGACTCAACTTTATTCAATCATACCACATAAATATGCTGTTGTCAATACTGTTTTTCAGGCATCTAGAAAAGTCCACCAACATGGTATCCACCAAAAGTATGAGAAGATACTCAA
>JBEWPY010000075.1:0-9001 GCA_047689495.1 Candidatus Sulfurovum profundilacunae
CCGTCTTCAGGGAACAGCGCAATACCAATGCTGGCAGAAGTATACAGCCTGTGCCCGCTGATCTCAAATAGGACCGAGAGCTCTTCTTGTATTTTTTTGGCCACGACCTGTGCTCCAAAGGCAGCTTTTTCCCACTCATCATGATTGCCCGGTGAAAGCAGTATAACAAACTCATCTCCTCCAAACCTGGAAACGGTATCCTCTCCTCTCCTGACAGTCCCGGAGAGTCTGACAACCACCTGCCTGAGCAGCTCATCCCCTATATCGTGGCCCAGGGAGTCGTTTATCGTTTTGAAGTGATCCAGATCCAAAAAAAGAACTGCCCCTTTGCCTTTGCTGCGTCTTGCTCTTGCCAAAGCCTGAGAAAGCCTGTCCGTGAGCAAGATACGGTTTGGAAGGCCGGTCAGCATATCATGATAGGCTTGATGCCGGATCTGCTTCTCTGCGTGCTTCTGCTGTGTCATATCTTCAACAATCCCCACACCTCCGACAATCTTCCTGTTTTTCCCGTATATCGGTGTAGTACGCATCAGAATCCATTTATCTATCCCGGAGATTTTGGTATGGTATTCTCCCGTATATTCTCCCTTCTCCCCGCTAAATACTGCACTGACAGCCGGAATCACGCGCTTGTCCTGCAGGGTATTCATATCCATGCCTATGAGTTTCTCTTTGGGGGCTTTCAATATCTTGGCAAAGTAGTCGTTGCATTCGACTATCTCCATATCGAGGTTGTAGTAGAAGATGCCTGTAAGCGCCTCTTCAAAAATAGTGGCAAATCGCTCTTCGCTGACCCGGAGTCTCTCTTTGGCGTCTTGATACCTATAGCGCATTTCCAAAGTTTTGGCGATACTTTGACTGAAGTTGCGAGAAATGCCCACCAGCATCACCATGAACAGCAGAACCATCGCCGTCATAGTCATAGATAGAGAGGTTCCGTCCAAAAGTAGAGTGATGATCAGCGGGATCAGCAACAGGCCCAGGAAGATAACAAAATTCTTCCATATGGCAGAGAGGGCTGCGATAGCTCCCGCACTCATTCCTGCCAAAACGAATACTAAAAAGGCCTGATGGGCAAAACTCTCCTGCGGGAACAGGAAGATCGAAGTCAAGCCCCACATTACCCCGGCAAGGATTGCGCCCGCAGTAAAACGTCTCTCCCATTTGGAAATGTTTTTGGCGGGGGAAGGCTCATGCCTGAAATCCCTGCTTACTTTATAGCGCCAGATATTGACGGCAACAAGCATGCCCCACCAGCCCAGGATCACATCATGATCGATCACGCTCCACTGGACCATGCCGAGTATCGAAGCGTTTATTATATTGGCTGACAAAATGAAAATCATGGCATCATAAAGGGTTTTAACCTTCTCTTGGTGTATACTGTCTTTATGCATATTCAAATCCACTATTTTTTCGCTATCCACTTATAATTCCTTTTTATGCTGCTTTATATTGTACCGCAGTTCAGAAAAAAGAAAGCATTGCAACAAGAAGGTTCTGTAATAACAGTGTAGAAACATGAAAAAGTATCAGACAGGATGCCCTGCCGACTCCACCCCTCCCCTTTTCAGCATTGCTGCTACTGAGCTGATATTACAGCTGTGTATTGTCTGTCTTGCTTCCGGGAGGAGACAGTACAGATAGCAGTTCAGGTATCAATCTTCTATGCAAAGAGGAGCTTTATGGAAGATACTAGGTGCCTGTGCTGCACGCACTGGTACCAGGAGGCGTTGTAGGCTGGATCGCCTGGTTATCTACGCCGCCTTCCGCATTGACCTTATCGATAAAGGAAAGGACTTTGCCTGCCGCTTCCTGATAACGCTTTGCTGTTTCAGAGTCTGCCATGTGGTAGGTGACAGGCTTACCGGTATCTCCCCCTATTCTGATCGCCGGCTCGATCGGGATACGTGCGATAAGCTCCGTATCATACTCAAGCGCCACAGGTGCGGAAGTCCCCATGCCGAAGATATCAGACTCTGTATCACACTCAGGACAGATAAATCCGCTCATGTTTTCGATCACACCTGCCGTCGGGATATGAAGTTTCTGGAACATATCAAGTGATCTTCTGGAATCATCAAGCGACACCTCCTGCGGTGTCGTCACAGTGACACCTGCTGTTACAGGTACCGACTGAGCCAGCGTAAGCTGTGCATCACCTGTCCCGGGAGGCATATCGATGACGAGTACATCGAGCTCGCTCCAGAGAATATCTCTCAGGAACTGTTCGATCGCTTTCATGATCATCGCACCTCTCCAGATCAGTGATTGTCCCGACTCCATGAGTGAACCCATTGACATGACTTCAACACCGTATGCTTTAAGCGGAAGTACCTTGTTTCCCTGGATCTCGGGCTTTTGATCTTCTATACCCATCATACGGGGAATGTTCGGCCCATAGATATCCGCATCAAGCAGACCTACTTTTTTACCCTGCATCGCCATCGCCACAGCCAGGTTTACCGAAGTCGTTGACTTGCCGACCCCGCCTTTTCCGGAACTGACCATCAAAAAGCTTTTCACATGCGGCGCGATATTCTTACCGCTGACCGAATTGCTCATCTGCTTTGGAGCCTGCGGGGAAGCAATATTGATATTGATATCTTCAAAACCGAGCTTTTTAAGCTCGGTTGTTGACTCTTCAGTGATCTGTGCTTTTACTTCAGGCGCTGAAGATGTGATATCTACAGTCAATGCCACCGCATTACCCTCGATAATAATATCTTTTACAAAACCAAACGTTACAATATCTTTGGTAAAACCGGGATAGGTAACATTTTTTAACGCTTCTAATACATTTTCTTTCGTCATTTTTTTTCCTGTTTTGAGAAATCTATAAAAGAGTTATACCAAGCAAATCTTAAAGTAGAATGAAAACATTGAAAAAAATAAGAGGAAAATTATCCCATTAACCGGACTAACAGATTTTATCAAGCTTTTATATGTATAATACGTTACAATTTGATACATTTAGAAGATTGAACAACTATATTAAGGGATGAACTTTGTCAGATATAAGCTTGGTACTCTTGGGAGCGGGAAGTTCTTCACGCTTCAATGCACCGGTCAAAAAACAGTGGCTGTATATTGAAGAAAATCCTTTATGGCTGCATGTTGCTGAACAATTTCACTCCATCGCGCAGTTTGACAAACTTATTATTGTCTCCGGCAGGGAAGAGCTCCCCTTGATGAAACATTTTTCAGACTACATCTTTGTAGAAGGCGGATCAACGCGTCAGGAGTCACTCAGTAATGCCCTGAAGACCGTAGAGAGTACCTATGTACTCGTTTCTGATATCGCAAGATGCTGTATAGACAAAGAGATGATTGGCCGTATCATTGGGTCCAAGGGGAGCGGTGCCTGTATCGTACCTGCTTTGAAGGCTGTAGATACCCTTTATTTTGACGGTAAACCGATGGACAGAGAAAAGGCCAGAGCCATTCAAACACCACAGCTCAGCCATACCGACACGCTTAAGAAAGCATTGCAAGCCCCTGCTGCATTCACGGACGAAAGTTCTGCCATCTCCGCTCTGGGCGAAGCGGTAAAGTTTATTGAAGGTTCTACCGTAGCGCATAAGCTGACGACGGTTGCTGACCTTGCCAAATTACCATGTCTTAAACCACCTTCTTCACGTACCCTGACAGGGTTCGGGATCGATACCCATCCGTTTCAGGAGGGCAAAGAGATGAGACTGTGCGGCGTAAAAATCGATGTGGCGTACGGATTTAAAGCCCATAGTGACGGTGATGTGGCAATCCATTCACTCATCGATGCACTGCTCGGTGCGGCAGGAATGGGTGATATCGGTGAACTTTTTCCTGATACGGACCATATTTATGCCGGCATTGATTCGCAGAAACTGTTAGAAGAGACCCTCGGACGTATCAAATCTTTCGGCTTTATGATAGGCAACGTAGATATGACCATCATTGCCCAGACACCCAGGCTCAAAGAGTATAAAGAAGAAATGAGAAAAAACCTTTCAAAGCTTTTAGGGATCAAACCGAACTTTGTAAATATAAAAGCTACCACATCGGAAAAACTTGGTTTTATCGGACGCAAAGAAGGGATAACTGTACATACAGTTGCAACCCTGAACTATTACCAATGGCAACGATTACCGTAAAGGATAAACAAGAAATGAAAATAATCATCGTAGAAAACGAACTCTATCTTGCACAAAGTATTGCTTCAAAACTTCATGAAGCAGGCTTTGATACAGAGATTTTCAGTTCAGTCAAAGAGGCTATGCAGACAAAAGGTGACGTCTACCTGCTCTCTACCAACCTGCCGGGTCAAAGCACCTCGCCTCTTATCAAAAAATTCCAGGACAAGATCATTATACTCATGGTCACCTATATCAATAATGATACCGTCAGCGAACCGCTGAAGCTGGGAGCAAAAGACTATATCGTCAAACCGTTTATGATTGAAGAGCTTATTAGAAAAATTAATCATTTTCAGGAGTATCAACAGCTTAAAAAACGTACAAATCTTTACCGGGAATATATGGATAGTTTTCTAAAAGAGATTAAGGTTGATGAAGAGGCGACACAGCTTTCTACCCCTTTGATCATAGAAACAAACTATCAAAGACTTGTAGACAAAGTCGTATTTAACTATGCCGAGTCTGAAAGCAGACTCCTTACTTTTATACCTCTATCCGATAAAAAATGGAAAGAGAAAATAGAGAACAGTGATAAAAATTCACTGCTTTATATCATAGAGGTACAGACACTAAAAAAAGCAGAGAAAGAACAATTGCTTAAAATGTTAAAAGAGTATGACTTTATCCTATGCTGTACCTCCCCTATAGAGTCTGAGTTTGATAAAATCACATTGAATACAGACAGTAAGCTTTATGATCAAAATGAGATACTCACGATTGATGATTATGTCAAATTTATCGTCAACAGTTTCCAATATAAATTCCCTGATACCGAACTCTCCAAAAAACTTGGAATTTCAAGAAAAAGTTTATGGGAAAAAAGAAAAAAATACGGACTGTTCAAAAAAAAATAGTATAATTTATCCATTATAAATGATGCTTTTCAGGGTACAAAAAAATGCAGGAAAATCGGACTCTATATGTGAATCACGATATTTTTGCTTGTATAAAATCAGATAGCAGGAAAATACTCTATGTCAAACAACAAATCTCTTTATATTGATACCGAAGCGCTTTCTACCATGGCGCTTGTACAAGCCGGCCTTATCTCCCCGGTTGATAAACTGATGAATGCCCGGGAAGCCGAAGAAGTTGATGCAACAAAGGTGTACAAAGGTATTCCTTTTCCTTTCTCCTTTGTACTGGCTCCCAAAGGGAAGAAAAACGATGATGTTTTGAAAACACTCAAAAAAGGTGAAGTGGTTGATCTCATAAACTGCAGTAAAAAAGTAGGAGAACTTACAGTAGAAGAGACTTTCCCCATCGATCCCAATGAAAGGCTGATCAACATTTTCGGAACAGCCGATCCTTATCATCCCGGTGTAAAACATACCAGATCAAGGCTTGGGAAAACAGCGGTTTCAGGGGATTACCAAGTATCGTATCCTCTCATTCAGGACAACCTTAAACGTATCCAAAACATGATCAGCAAAACCGGCGCCAAACGTGTAAGTTCGATGATGATCGCAGCAAATCCTCTGAACCGTGCCCATGAACGTATGATACGTCAAACGATAAGTGACAATGACCTGCTCATCATCTTTTTGCGTAAACCGTTTACGACTGAAGGGCTGAGATAC
Organism: Candidatus Sulfurovum profundilacunae; assembly: GCA_047689495.1. Taxonomy (GTDB): domain Bacteria; phylum Campylobacterota; class Campylobacteria; order Campylobacterales; family Sulfurovaceae; genus Sulfurovum; species Sulfurovum profundilacunae. Next base: position 5,756 of record JBEWPY010000075.1, read on the forward strand.
GACATACGCCATAACGCCCTGGCAACTTTTGTAGAGAATTTTATGCCGAGGAACAAAGTATTGATCATTCCTTTTGAAAACAGCTATATCTTTGCGGGCTTCAACGAGCTGGTACTCGATGCACTGCTTGCCAAGAACTATGGCTGCCATCAACTGGTGATCGGTAAAAACCATGGGGGACTCGGGCTCTATTATGATAAAAACCGTCTAAGTTCCATTTTTGATGCCTGTAAAAATATCGATATAGAGATTAAAACCATTGACGAATATGTCTACTGTGATGTCTGCAAGACACTGGTAAGCACGAATACCTGTCCACATGGACAGCACCACCATGTTCACTATCACTCTGATTCTATCATGAAGCTGCTTCAGGCAGGGGTCATACCGCCGCCTATCCTGATGAGAAAAGAGGTTTCGGCCAATATTCTGACTTCTCTTTTTCCTGAAAGGTTTGAGAACCTGCAGGAACTTTACTACTCATTGATGCCGGGTTCAGGGCTGCTTGAACAGAAAAGTGAAGAGCAATTCTATCAAAAAATGATCGAACTCTATCAAACGTCATCATTGACATAAAAGGTGCCTTTATGACAATTCAAAAACTTTTCCTCACATTTTTTGGTGCAGGGCTCAGCCCCATAGCTCCGGGAACCGCAGGTAGCCTGGCTTCGCTTCCGGTAGGTGCAGTGCTGCTCTATTATCTTGGAATCGAGACACTCTTTATGTTAACGATAGCCATAACGATCATAGGTATCTTTGAGATAAACAAATATGAGCAGGCAACAGGCGAGCATGATCAAAGCCATATCGTGATCGATGAAGTCGTTGGAATGTGGCTGGCTTTAATGATCGCCTATTCCACCGTCATGACGTTAAACTACCCTTATGTAGAAGTATTAGGCCTTGTATTCAGCTTTGCGGCATTCCGTCTTTTTGATATATGGAAACCCTCAACGATCGGCTGGATCGACAGAGAGTGGAAAAGCGGATATGGTGTGATGATCGATGATGTGCTTGCGGGGATAGCAGGAGGGCTTTTGAGTGCCCTGATCCTGCTGGGGATAGGAAAAATCCTGTAACTCCTCCCTCTATACCTCCTCCTGGTATTCGGCAATCTCGTAAACCAAACTGCGCAGATGTTCCTGATATGCTTGATGATCATATCCCTTCATTCGTGCAACACCCTCTTCTACTGCTTTCTGTGCAACTGCTGAAGCTACCCAGACCAAAACCTCTTTATTGAAAGGCAATGGGATGATATGCTCTTTTCCGAACTGGATATTTTGATTATGGTATGCTGCCTTGACATAATAGGGAACCGGCTCTTTCGCCACCGATGCAAGTGCTTTTGCCGCTGCCATTTTCATCCCTTCGGTAATTTTTTTGGCGCGTACATCCAATGCCCCCCTGAAAATGAAGGGAAACCCCAGAACATTATTGATCTGATTCGGAAAATCTGAGCGTCCCGTAGCAATCACTGCATCATCTCTCATTTCGGCTATCTCTTCGGGAAGTATCTCCGGTACAGGATTCGCCAGAGCAAAAATAATAGGCTCTGATGCCATCCCGGCAACCATCTCTTTCCTTAAAGCCCCCGCAGTACTGAGTCCGAGAAACATATCCGCCCCTTTTATCGCATCATCCAGTGTACTGTCTGAAGTATCGATCGCAAATTCTGCTTTATAGGGGTTGAGATCCCTTCTGGAGGTAGAAATCACCCCTTTAGAGTCGCACATCACCATATGCTTCACACCGAGTGCTTTATACATCCTGGCGCATGAAAGGCCTGCTGCCCCGGCACCATTGATGACGACCCTGATCTCTTCGGCCTTTTTCCCTGTAAGTTCCAGTATGTTGATCAGCCCTGCTGTGGTAATGATCGCAGTGCCGTGCTGGTCGTCATGAAATACGGGTATATCAAGTGCCTCCTGAAGCTTTTTTTCGATTTCAAAACATTGCGGCGCTGCGATATCTTCAAGGTTGATCCCGCCGAAGGTCGGTGCGATCGCCCTGCACACCGCAACGATCTCATCAACGGAATGCACATCCAGTTCGATATCAAAGGCATCCATATCGGCAAACTTTTTAAAAAGAACCGATTTACCCTCCATCACCGGTTTACCGGCAAGCGGACCGATATTGCCCAGCCCGAGCACAGCCGACCCGTCAGAGATCACAGCAACAAGGTTGGAGCGGTTGGTATACTCAAAAGAGAGGTTTTTCTCTTTTTCGATCTCCAGACACGGATACGCCACGCCGGGAGTATAGGCAAGCGAGAGTTCATGCTGTTCGCTGCACGGTTTTGTCACTGCAATACCTGTTTTCCCGCCCTTATGGTATTCCAGTGCTTCCTCTTTGGTGATTTCAGACATCTTTGATGCTCCTTTCTCCCTCTTTTTTTCATTATACTGTAATGAAGGTTAGGGGAGGCAGACCGGGAGGACTTCATCCCGGCAAGTCACATTGGATCGCTGTCTATTTATTTTTCGGGGGCAAACATCTATCGTCGGGGCAAGGGTGTCCCGACGTTTGATTTTAATTCATACCTTATAACGTCGGGGTGAGGGCACCCCGACCTACTGGAATGGCAGATTATTCAAAATACTCTTCAACAATCTGAGGGAAAAGCTTCATCGTTTTTCGTGCTCTGTCGATCTTGGGCTGAAAGACCTCTCTGCTTGCAGGAAAACTCTCCATCAATTCTGCGTAGATACCGATCTTCTCCTCCATATGATTTTCAAGGGCATCCAGTACTTTTTGCATATTCTCTTTGGACGTTGTATATTTCATCAATAACTCGAACATGCGTTTTCTCGGGTGGATTGCCATCGAGTCTCCTGCAGACAAGGCGATCTCCTTGATATCCCAGCGCGAAATATAGATACCGCTCTGGCTCGGTGCGATCAACTGTGCATAAAGCGCTTCGGTGTAAGAGGGATAATCCCTGAGATCCGTCTCCTCATCCGAATCACACTGGCCGTCCGGACAGAATGCCGGATTTCCGTTGAAATTCTGCTCATTGAAGTTTTCAAACTCTTTTCTCAAATCTTCCATATCTCTCATTTTGTTATCCTTTCTTCATATTCTTTCCATACGCGTAGGTCGGGATACCCTCACCCCGACGTTATAAAGCATGGATCAACATCAAGTGTCGGGATAAGGGTATCCCGACCTACGGTGTTTTTCCATTGTCAATTCTCAATCAACAAAGGGATTTCATCCACATCGATCTTTGCACCGTACCAT
>JBEWPY010000076.1:0-8612 GCA_047689495.1 Candidatus Sulfurovum profundilacunae
GTCAAGAAGTTTGAAAACGGTCTGGTAGACAATATCGCTTACCTTGATGCACTCAACAACGAGACGCTGGCAAAAGCACGTTATGACGAGACACGCTATGACTATGAGATCGCCAAGTCGATCCATTACTATTATGCAGGGAAAGACCCTAGGGAGTTTATACAATGAAAACACTATTGGTTTCGATGATCATGATGGCGACAACTCTCTGTGCAGAAGAGGTTTACGCTACCTTCCAGGTGCAGGCAGAGAAAAGTGCCGAACTGGCTTTCAGCAGCAGCGGTATCGTAGAGAAAGTCCGTGTAGATGTAGGAAGTGTCGTAAAAAAAGATGACATATTGGCAACGCTTGAAAACAGTGATCTCAAAGCGATGCTCGAGAGTGCCGAGGTTGCCAAAAAGTATGCAAAAAAAGATTTTGAGAGACAACAGAAGGTCAAACAGGTGATCGATCAGGCCCAATTTGATCAATATGCTTTCAAATATGAAAATGCCAAAGCACAGGCTGCCTACCAGAAAGCACTCTTTGAGAAGACAATACTCAAAGCACCTTTTGACGGCGTGATCTTTAAAAAGAGTGTTGAGGAGGGGGATGTGGCCAGCGGCACGATGATACGGACCATTCTGAAGATCCAAAGCCTGCATGAGAGAAAACTTGTGCTTACCTTTGATCAGAAGTATCATGCCCTTGTCAAAGCCGGCGATACTTTTACGTATAAGATTGACGGCGATGATACAGTTTATCAGGGAAAGATTTCCAGGATCTATCCTGCAGTGGATAGAGAAAATAGAAAGGTGACCGCAGAGGTTGAAACTAAGGATTTAATGGTGGGCCTCTTTGGTGAAGGAATGATCATTGCCAATGAGAAGTAGACGGAAATAGAATATGTATAAATTAGCCATAAACCGACCAATCACAACCCTCATGTATGTGTTGACCCTCGTCATCTTTGGATGGATGAGCTTCAAGGCAATGCCCGCAGCACTGTTCCCGAATGTTGATTTCCCGATCGTCACAGTCAAGACTGTCTATCCGGGTGCAGAACCGACAACCATAGAGTCAGAATTGACCGATAAGATCGAAGAGGCGGTCTCAAGGATCGGGGGGATCGACTCTATCATCTCTACGAGCAGCGACAGTGTGAGTGTGGTCACGATCAAGTTTTTGCTTGAACGCGATATCGATGAAGCGACCAATGATGTCAGAGACAAGGTCTCTGCCGTCTCCCTGCCCACGGATACCGAGACCCCGCTGGTAAGCAAACTGGATATCGGCGGTGCTTCCGTGATCAACCTCTTTTTGACAGCCAAAAGCGATAGCTTGCAAAACCTGATGGTCTTTGCGGATGAAAAGGTCAAGCCGATGATTCAGAAAATCAATGGTGTGGGCGGGATCAATATCGTCGGATACAAAGACAGAGAGATCAGGATTTACCCGGATATCAACAGACTGAACCAAAATAATATTACGATCAGAGAGCTCAACAAAATCGTAACAGAGGAGAACAACAAGATCGGGGGCGGTAAGCTGATTACCGATACAAAAGAGTTCATTCTCAAAACGAAAGCCGATGCGATGAGTATCGAAGAGCTTCGAAATATCAAGATCAAAGAGGGACTCAGACTCAAAGATGTAGCTCGTGTAGAGGACGGGATGAGTGACCCAAAGAGTTATGCTTCGTATGAAGGAGCAGAAGGGGTCATGCTCGAGGTACAAAAAATCTCAGGTACCAACACACTCGATATCATCTCAAGGGTGAAGGCAGAAGTCCCTGCATTGGAGAAGATGGCGGGAGAAAGATTTGGGGTAAAACTGCTCAATGATACTTCGCCTTTTATCATCCACTCTTTAAAAGATGTCGAGTTTGACCTGATCTACGGTTCCCTCCTTGCGATCATCATCATCTTTGTGTTCCTGCGCAACATCACGATCACGTTTGTTTCTGCCCTCTCGATCCCGACTTCGATATTCGGTACGATCGCGCTGATGCATTTTATGGGATATGATCTCAATAAAATGCCCCTCATAGGACTTACCTTGGCGATCGGGATCATTATCGATGATGCTGTGGTTGTTGTAGAGAATATCTATAAAAAACTGGAAGAAGGGAAAGGAAGGTTCGAGGCTGCGTTTGAAGGAGTCAAAGAGATCGCTTTTGCCATCCTGGCGATCTCGGCAATGCTTTTGGCGGTATTTATCCCCGTCTCCAACATGAGTGGTATCGTAGGTAAGTTTTTTGAATCCTTTGCAATGACGGTCGGATTTGCCGTGATCATCTCTTATACGATCGCACTGAGCTTTATCCCGAGTCTCGGTGCAAGAACCCTGGAGAAAAAAGAGAGCCGTTTTTACGACCTTACCGAACCTTTTTTCAAATCCATGGAAGGGGTGTATGACCGTACTTTGCGTTTTGTGTTGCGTTTCAGAAAGATGACGCTTATCTCTGTTTTCTTGATCTTTTTTGGTTCGTTAAGTCTCTTCCCGAAGATCGGTATGGACTTTGTTCCAAAGGAGGATAAGGCTGAGTTTGAAGTAAAGATCAAAGCAGATGCGGGTATCTCCCTGGCTAAAATGATCCGGGAATCCAAAAAGATAGAAACGGTAGTCAAAGAGGATAAACATGTCATCTATACGACACTCAGTATCGGATACAATACTGCACAGGAGATCAATAAAGCGGTGATCTATGTAAAACTTACAGCCAAAAACGAGAGGGAGCTGAACCAGGAACAGATCATCCAAAACCTCAGAGAGAGACTCAAGCCGTACCAAAAGTCACTCTATATCACGGCTGCTGCGATACCGAATATCAAAGGTGCCGGGGTCAGTGTACCCTATCAGATCGTTCTGAAGTCGGACTCTTTTGACTCTCTGAAAACGGCAATGGATAACCTTACCGGATATCTCTCGCAAAAGGAGGGGTTTGTGGATATCGATACCAACCTGGAGGAGGGAAAACCGCAGATCGAGATCTATATCCTGCGTGAAAATGCCAGCAGACTGGGGATCAGTGCTTTACAGATCGCCGAAGCGATCTCTACAGCCTTCTCCAGTGACCTTGAGATCTCACACTTTGAAGAGAGCGGGAAGCAGTACAACATTACTCTGAGAGTAGGAGATACTGCCCGGCAAAGTATCCGGGATATCAAAAAGATACAGCTGCGTGCCCAAAACGGCGAGCTTGTCTATCTGGACGGTTTGGTAGCGTTCAAAGAGAGTGAATCCCTCGCAAGTATCTACCATTACGACAGACAGCGGCAGGTCAGTATCTATGCGGACCTGTTCGGGCTTGATCTCGGTGGAGCTGTGACGTACACAACGGACAAGATCGATGAGCTGCTGCCTCAGGGAGTGAGCTATAAGTTTACAGGATTTGCCGAAGAGATGGGGAAAACCGGCCAGGCTTTCGGTGCAGCGCTCGGACTTACTGTGATCCTGATGTTCATTATTCTGGCGATCCTCTATGAATCATTGATTCAGCCTGTCATCATCATGGTAGCCTTGCCGTTGAGTATTGTCGGGGTATTGATCGCACTTTACCTTAGCGGACTACAGTTCAGTCTGTTTGTGATGATCGGGTTTATGCTCTTGATGGGAATGGTGGGGAAAAATGCCGTATTGCTGGTTGACTTTGCCAATGAGGCGCTCAAATCGGGCAAAACAACCGATGAGGCGCTTTTGGAAGCAGGAGAAAAAAGGCTTAGGCCGATCCTGATGACAACCTTTGCGATGATCTTTGCGATGCTGCCGCTTGCTATCTCAACGGGGCTTGGAAGTGAAACCAAGGCACCGATGGCAACGGCTGTCATAGGAGGGCTTATCAGTTCCATGATACTGACTCTTCTGGTTGTCCCTGTGCTCTATAAGGTGATTACGCCTGTAGACAGATGGTTGAGAAAGTGGTATGAAGTAGGAAAGGTATGATATGACTAAAAAAAATCGTGTCTCTCTGGTCCTTGGAAGCGGAGGTGCCAGAGGCTATGCCCATATCGGCGTGATCGAAGAGCTTGAAAAAAGAGGTTTAGAGATCGTTTCGATCAGCGGGTCATCGATGGGGGCGCTGATAGGCGTGCTTTATGCCTGCGGAAAGCTGGAGGAATATAAGCAGTGGATACTGGAGCTTGATTCCCTTGATGTAGCGGCACTTTTTGATTTTTCGTTTCAGTCAGGCGGGCTGATCAAGGGAGAAAAGATTTTTGGCAGGGTTGCGAGGATGATCGGAGATCAGACTTTTGAATCTCTGCCGATCAAAATGACCGCAGTGGCTACGGATATAGAGCATAAAAAAGAGATATGGTTCCAGTCCGGAGACCTGTTGCAGGCTATACGTGCCTCCATTGCCATCCCTTCTTTTTTTACTCCCGTAAAGATGAAGGGTATGGTTCTTGCCGATGGCGGTATCCTCAATCCTCTGCCTGTCGCCCCCACAATGTCGGATATCAGTGATCTGACCATTGCCGTGAACCTTTATGCGGATACTCCGAAACCGAAGATATCAATCACCGAGCAGGAAAAAACACAAATAGAAGCCATCAAAGATGTTTTTATGGAGACGGTTGATCGCTTTTTGTCTAAAGAGAATGAGCTTACCATGTTTGATGTCCTGGATAAAACACTGGATACGATGCAAAACGGGTTGACGAGATACAGGCTCGGCGGATATCCGCCCGATCTCCTGATCGAGATATCCAAAGATGTCTGCAATACCTATGATTTTCATAAGGCGGCGGAGGTGATAGGGGCCGGGAGGGCAGCAGCCAGGGAACAGCTGGATATCAAAGGAGTGTAGGCAAAAACGAAAATGATCGATACCTGTGTTGTGCTGCGGCCGCTTTCGGATTCTATCGGATGGTCAGGGGATCGTCAACCCCCTTAAATCCTGTACTTCTTTTTCCTTTCATCCGTATATTTCCACCATACTTGCGGCTCTCCGCCATCCATAAAATCAGTGACTGACATAAAGATATCCAGCACACAGGGGTCCTGACGTTTTCCTGTCACTTTACAGAGTTTTTGATAGAGCTCATAGGGGTCTTTCTCTTCAAGTTTTTCAGGGGTGTCGATACCGATACGTTTGAGATTCTCAGCCAGTGATATGCCTATATTGGGAAGGTCGGTAAGTTTTTCAGTTGTTTCTCTTGCGACTTTTTTCGGGTTCATGTTGCGTTTCTTTTCGATATTGTATGTATGCCGGCCGCCGTGAGGACCAACCCTCCCAAGATAATCCCCGTCACCACAAAAAAGTGCTGTACGCCGAAGTAGTCCACTGCGGGATGAAAGACGATAGGGGAGAAGAACTGTCCCATGAAAAGCGAGCTGGTCAGGTAGCCTGAGGACCTGATCCGTTTGGATTCATGGGCGAGGTGAAGCATCCATGCGGTGATATTGGTCATCAGCAGCCCGCCGCCAAACCCGAGAATGGGCGAGGTGAAGAAGAAGAGATAGACATTGTGAACGTTGCCGATGAGCAGGAAGCCTACTGCTACAACAGTCATGCCGATCATATAGATACAGTGAAAATCATAAGATTTCTTGAAGCGTGAAAAACTGAGTGCCCCGAGTGCATTGAAGATGAATGCCATTGCGATGATCATCCCTGTCAGTTTTCCGTTCGCCCCGAAATGGTTCATCATCAAAAAAGGCATCTGTGTAGGTAGGATATAAAATACCAGCATCAGCAAGAACGCAAGCAGATAGATTTTAAAAAGCTTGGGCTGTACGCTCTGTTCTTCACCCAGCACATGGTAGTGTGCGGGCTCTTTGATATACCAAAAGACCATCGGCATAAAGAGTATACCGACCAGGTAGATGCCGAAAGCGTAACGCCAGTCGATATCACTCAGTACACCTCCCGCCAGCAAAAAGAGAAGACCGCCTACGGAGGTAAACGCGCTCTGAAGGCCCATATAGCGGTGACGCTCTTCAGCCCGGAAGTAATCCCCGACAAGCGAAGTCGTCAGGATCATCAGTATCGCAATGGCGATCCCCAGTGCAAAGCGCGACAGAAGCAGGGAGTGGATATCGGGGAGGTAGAGCCCGGCACTCCCTGCCAGTGCAAAGAAGAGAAGCGCAGTCATCAATGTGTGTGTGCGTTTGAAATGATGCAGCAGATGCCCCAAAAACGGAGCAAGGATCGCGATAGCCAAAGAGGGGAGGGTAAGCATCATCCTGGAGAGGAATTCTATTTGATCGATATCGGGAAAATGGTCTTTGAGATGGGGCAGCGAGGTTACGATGGCAACGTTTGACATCATCGTCATCATCGAGAGCAGCAGAAGGGTCACTTTCGTACGGGTTGAGATGGCCAAAAAGACTCCTTGAAAGATGCGCGTATTGGATTGACATTATAACGAAGCTCTGTTAGAATAATGTAAACAGTGCCTTGATCGGCAGTGAGAGCTATTGAGTGTATTGTTTTCCTGAAAGGTTGGCGCATGGAAGAGATGCAGAAGATCATCAATTATCAAAAAGATACGCTCAAATGGCGTCTATGGATCATAGTTGCGGCCGGTATCATACTCATAGCATTATATCTCTTTTTTACCAGAGATACAGAGCGGATGAAGTATCGGTATGTGACCGAAGTATTGGCAAAAAGCGATCTCTCCCTTACCGTGTCCGCGAGCGGATTTATCCAGCCGCTTGAGAGTGTGGATGTGGGTACCGAGGTTTCGGGTACTATCGAAGAGGTTTACGCCGATTACAATGATGAGGTCAAAAAAGGCCAGCTTTTGGCGCGTCTGGATACGACCAAGTATCAAAGCGCCTATGACAAAGCCAAAGCTGCGCTTCAGATGGCAAAGGCGGCACTGGAGAGTGCACAGGCACAATATTATCAGGCCCAAACGACCATCGACCGTTATAAAAAACTCAAAATCTCATCCATAGGGACCCTTCCTACGCAGAGTGACTGGGACAGGGAGTGGGCCAACTATCTTTTGGCCAAAGCACAGATCGCCAACGCGCAGGCACAGATAGACCAGGCCGGCCATGCAGTGAGGGCGGCACAGTATGATCTGGAACGCACCAGGATCTATTCTCCTGTTGACGGGACGGTGCTGGTAAGAAACATCGATCCCGGACAGACGGTGGCGGCGACCTTTCAAACCCCCGTACTTTTCAATATCGCAAAAGACTTGAGCAGGATGGAGCTCCAGATCAGTATCGATGAAGCTGACATCGGGAAGATCAAGGCAGGACAGAAAGCAAATTTTAGTGTTGACGCATATCCTGATACGACTTTCAGTGCAGCGATCCGCCAGGTAAGGATCAACTCGGAAGTGCTTGAGAGTGTTGTGACCTATAAGGCGATCATGGAGGTGGATAACAAAGAATTGCTGCTCAAACCGGGAATGAGCGTGGATGCAGACATTGTGACACAAACACTTAAAGATGCCTTTGTCGTCAAACGTGCGGCACTGCTGTTTATCCCCGTGAAGCCAAAATCCAAGTCCCTTTTCGGTGACGAAAGAGATGAGAAGATAGAGGTCGATCCCCGGCCGCATGTCTGGATACTGGAAGAGGGGGTACCGAAAAAAATCTATGTCAAAGTACTGGGAAATAACGGCCCGTTGAGTGCGATCGAGACAAAAGCACTCAATGCGGGACAGAAGATCATCATCAATCAGGAAAAGACACCATGATCTCACTGAAAAATATCAGTAAGATTTATGGAAGCGGGAGTGCCGCAACCACGGTACTGCATGGGATCAGCCTGGAGATAGAAGAGGGTGAGTTCGTCGCGATCATGGGGCCCAGCGGAAGCGGGAAATCGACACTTTTGAATATCCTCGGTACGCTGGATGTGCCGAGCAGCGGAGAGTATACTTTTTTCGGTACGCAGGCAGGTTCACTGAGTCCCGATCAGCGTGCGCTGTTTCGCAGATATATTTTGGGGTTCATCTTTCAGGGATACAATCTGTTAAAAAAAACGACTTCTCTTGAGAACGTGGAGATGCCTTTGATCTACTTGGGGATAGACAGCAAAGAGCGAGAGCACAGGGCATCCGAAGCGCTTACAGATGTGGGACTGGCAGAGAGGCTCTATTTTGACCCCGGTCAGCTCTCCGGAGGAGAGCAGCAGCGCGTAGCGATCGCCAGGGCGATGGTAACACGCCCCAGGATCCTGATCGCAGATGAACCGACGGGAAATCTTGATACCAAGCGCGGCCATGAGATCATGCAGCTGATCAAAACCTTTAACCGTCAGGGGATTACGGTGATCATGGTGACACATGAGGACGAGATTGCAGCCTATGCATCAAGGACGATCTATCTGCGTGACGGTGTGATCGAAAAAGAGGTGAAGCATGTTTCGTAATGCATTGTTGCAGGCATTGCGTGAGATCAGGCGAAACCTGATGCGCTCACTGCTCACTGCAGTGGGTATCGTGATCGGCATCGCTTCGGTGATCGTAATGGTCAATATCGGTAAAGGAGCGAGTCAATCGATCACCCGGAGTGTGGAAAAACTGGGAAGCAATACGCTCTATATCATGCCCGGACAGAGCAGAGGTCCCGGAAGCAGGGGGATTATGGAGAAGCCTTTTAAAAAGAAGGACCTTGAAACACTGCGATCCTCTATCTACGCGCTCGATGCAATTTCCCCGGTG
>JBEWPY010000077.1:0-8443 GCA_047689495.1 Candidatus Sulfurovum profundilacunae
GCCTGTCACGCAGGGGGTCGCGAGTTCGAGTCTCGTCCGCCGCGCCACTTCTTTTAAAAACACTCATAAAAATACAAAATAAACTAACTTACCAAACAGCCAAAAATAGCCTAACGAGTGGGAACGAGAGGTGATGGAAACAAAAGAGGTATCTATTTTTTATCCTTTAATATCTCCGCTTTCGAACGAAGTTTGCGAGTCAAAAAAGATCGCTCTCTATCACTCAGTGTATCTACAGATACAACCTTTTCAACTTTTCTTTTTCCTTTTGACTCACTCTTTTTATCTCGTTTTTCCTCTTTACGAAACATCGTCAGTACCAGATAGGCTGAAACTCCGATATTGGTAAAGGTCAAAACCCATTTACCTACCAAAACATAAGAGAGATACGCTACATTATCAGAAAGTTTCAGATACTCGACGATATCCCCATAGATCCATTGAGATAGCAGTACCATAGAGAGCAGTACCGCTACGAACGCAAGTCTGCTTCGAAAGCGGTATATAAGTGTCCAAAGTATCAGTGATCTAACTTGCCGTACCATACATCTACACCTTTAGATAAGACTGATACCAAGCAGTGCCAGCACTGCCAACAGTGATTTGCTCTTCAAGGAGTCTACGATCTTTCTCTTCTCTTCGGCCAACATCACCTCCAACTCCTCATCACTATAGTCATCAAAACTTTTATGTCTCATAGTCAGCTCTGATTTGAGTGCAAGTACAGCTCTCTCCTGTATAGCTAGATCGATCTGCTCCTGGAGCTTATTACTGAGTGAACTAAATGGAGTAGAGATATTTTCAATGAGATTCATACAATATGCCTTTCAATTCTTATTGACTTATTATATCATGAGATGGTTATTGCTTTTTAAATGGATTAAAAGTTTTAAAATACAATAGATTGACAAATAAACGAGTGAGCAGATCACGCAACACTTACAAGTACATGTCGCTCACACTTTTCTTCCTTTGGTTTGAGAGCCTTATCTTCTTAGGCATTAGTCTCTCAAACGAATCCTTACCGATTCCTCATGTGCTGTCAACCCCTCAGTATAGGCGATCATCGCACATGCTTCCCCGACCTCCTGTATCCCGGTTTTACTCATGGAGATGATCGATGACTTTTTGAGGAAGTGCTCTACACTCAATGGCGAGTAGAACTTCGCCGTACCCCCTGTAGGAAGCGTATGGTTTGGCCCTGCGATATAGTCACCTACCGGCTCTGGTGTATTCTCTCCCAGGAAGATCGCTCCGGCATGTTTGATATCATCCAGCAGATTCATCGGATCTTTCGTCACCACTTCAAGGTGCTCCGGTGCGATCTCGTTCATGAGGTCGATCGCTTCCTCTATTGTAGAAGTCACGATGATCGCGCCTCTCTCTTCAATAGATTTACGTGCGATCTCTTCACGACTAAGAGTCCCCAAGAACTCCTCTACTTTATCGCTTACCTTGTTTGCCAGTTCCGTATCTATTGTGATAAGAATTGAGCTTGCCATCTCATCGTGTTCAGCCTGAGAAAGAAGGTCGATAGCCAGGTAGTCCGCTCTCGCTGTCTCATCCGCCAGGATACCGATCTCGGACGGTCCTGCGATCATATCGATATTCACTTCACCGTATACCAGCTTCTTTGCTGTCGCCACAAAGATATTGCCGGGCCCTGTGATCACATCTACTTTCGGGATCGTCTCCGTGCCGTACGCCATCGCACCGATAGCCGATGCTCCGCCTACTTTAAAGACCTTCGTTATTTTACAGAGGTGACATGCTGCAAGCAGCAGTGTATTGATTTCATTATCAGGTGTCGGCGTACAGACTACGATCTCTTCTACTCCCGCTACTTGCGCAGGGATGACATTCATAAGAAGAGAGGATGGATACGCAGCCTTACCGCCGGGGATATAGAGTCCGGCTCTATCTACAGCGGTCACTTTCTGTCCAAGGATAGAACCTGTCTTGTCCTCATCCATCCACGTTTTCGGCATCAATTTTTGGTGATATGCCTCGATACGGTCATACGACATATGCAGCGCATCACGAAGTGCAGGGTCTATCGCATGGTATGCCTTTTCCATCTCTTCTGTGGAAACCTCAAGTGCCTCATCACTTGCAGGCTCCCATCTGTCAAACTTCGCTATCTGTGCTTTGAGTGCAGCATTGCCCTCTTCTTTTATCTCTTTGAGAAGCCCGTTTACGATACCTGTCACGCCCTCGATATCCATCTTGCCGCGCTCCAAAAGCTCGGCAAAGTTCGCGTCAAATGTCTCATCACTGCTGTAAAAAATTTTCATTTAATCCCTTTTATATACTATCTCTCGTCTTATAAAAGCTTTTTGCAGAAAAGCATACAAGAACTATTCATTATTCATTGATATGGACGGATATTTCCGTCTATACCGTGGGAGCATACTCTCATTCCCCAATACTCCACCTTGATGGATATAGAGGAGAGGAGAATGAAAGCGTTCGATATGCTGCAGTAAAATCCGCCATCCAAGCGGGTCATAAAGCAGATCGAACTCCACTCCCGACTGTTCCCGTAATTTTAACCAAATTTTATAGTTATCTTTATAAAGCTTGCCAAAATGGTGCTTTTTCTCCAGTGTCAAAACAGTCGAATGACAGCTTTCATCAGGTTCAAGCATCAAAAACTGTTTTTTGAGATACTCACCATCACCCACGCAAGGCGTTGTATAAACCGTAGATCGGGGTGCCTACCCCGACAAAACTTTTTGAAGATATAAAGCTGTTGTCCCCGTATCAGCCGGAGAAATCCGGATGAATAAGATCATCACGCTTTACATAAAATTTGTGATTTACAAAAGTAATGGACTGAAGAGGAGAAGAAAGATTTAGGGACAGCACAGCTGTCTCTTCTGAACGCTAATTACGCCCTATGCAATTAAGATCATCGAATGCCTGTTCAAGTCTGGCTACCATTGATTCCTCTCCTCTTCTTAGCCATTTACGCGGATCGTAGTGGCTCTTATTTGGCTTATCTTCACCTTCAGGATTACCGATCTGCCCCTGAAGGTAGTCATGGTACTCCGCTTCATAGTGTTTTACGCCATCCCAGAATGCCCACTGCGTATCCGTATCAATGTTCATCTTGATCACCCCATAGCTGATCGCTTCGCGGATATCTGCGAGATCAGATCCCGACCCGCCATGGAAAACAAAGTTTGCAGGCTTTTCACCTGTACCGAACTTTTCCCGGATATACTTTTGAGAGTTATCAAGGATCTTTGGTGTCAGTACTACGTTGCCAGGCTTGTATACGCCATGCACATTACCGAACGATGCTGCGATCGTAAACTTCTCAGACACTTCGCTGAGCTGTTCATAGGCATAGGCTACCTCTTCAGGCTGAGTATAAAGCAGTGTATTGTCAATATCTGTATTGTCCACACCATCTTCTTCTCCACCGGTTACGCCAAGCTCGATCTCCAGTGTCATACCCATCTTCTCCATACGCTTGAGGTACTCTTTGCAGGTAGCGATATTCTCTTCAAGCGGCTCTTCAGAAAGATCGATCATATGTGAAGAATAAAGTGGTGTCCCACACTTCTCAAAATGTGCTTCGCTGGCATCAAGCAGTGCGTCGATCCACGGAAGAAGCTTTCTTGCTGCATGGTCTGTATGAAGTACCACCGGTACCCCGTAAGCCTTTGCTACTTCATGGACGTGTTTTGCCCCGGAGATCGCACCGAGGACAGCTGCTTCGTCAGAAGACAACCCTTTCCCCGCATAATATGCCGCACCGCCGTGAGAGAATTGTACGATGACCGGCGAGTTTACCTTTTTTGCTGCTTCAAGTACTGCATTGACAGACATGGTACTGACTACATTGACCGCGGGAATTGCAAAGCTTTCCTCTTTCGCCACCTGAAAAAGTTTGATAAGATTATCCCCTGTCACAACACCTGCCGGGATCACATCCATTACTTTTGTAGACATTCCTCTTCCTTTTGATTAATAGGTTATAATTTTAGCTTTTTCCATCAATTTTGCAACAACTCTCTCTTTTTTCAACTGTAATTTGAGATTCTCTTTTACCTGTGAAAATGGAGGAATTTTTTTACTGCTTTTTGATTTTTTGGCAAATTTAACCATTTTATCGTAAGCCTCTTTTGCCTCTTTGTCAGAAACTTCGGCCTGTGACATTTTTAACCTCATCCAGTAAGAAGAAAGTGCAGCCTCTTTCTCTTTCTGAACCAATTCTTTTTTTGATTGTACGACAGCCAACCTGCTTGGAGCCATCATCTCTATCAACTCTGTTTTTTCTTGCTCTTTGAGCTTACCCCAGGTCATTTTACCTTCAGTCAGTGTCTGTAGTGCTTGATTTGCTTCAGCAACAGTGATCTTGATACCGTTCACACTGCCTGCTGTCTTTGCAAATATGATAGTCGTACTCACCAATAGTAATAGACTCAGCGTAGCAATAAGTTTTTTCATCCCTTTATTTTCCTTTGATCTAATCGTACTGTTTTATCTGATAATTGACTTACTTTAATACTACTTTTCCCTCTTTCACTAAAGCTTCAAGCACTTTGTCCTGTGCAATTTGTAGTTTGATTCGTTGCTTGGCCTGTTCAAACTTCGGCAGTTTTGCCTCTTTTTTAGACTTTTTAGCAGCCTCTTTTGCACTTTTAATTAACTGATCATAAGCTGCTTTAGCCTCTTTGTCGCTTACTTCTGTAGTCGCAATCTTTTTTTGCATCCACATTCTTGAAAGTGCCGCATTTTTCTCTTCGTCATTCAACTCTTTATGCGCTTTAATCGCGGCCAAAAAAGGGATAGACATCTCATTGATAAGTGCTTGTCTCTGCTGTTTAGGCAACTTGTCAAAATCAATGGCTTTCCCCTGAGATCTTGCGGCAAGATATTCATCTGCCTGCTCTTTGGTCACATTCTTACCATTGATACTTGCTACGATTGTATCATCCGGTCTGCTCTTTTGCTTTTTCACCGGTTTTTTAGCGACATTCAGATTATCCAGGTTTACCATAGGAGTATCTTTTTGTCCTGCCGACATCAATGAGCTTTTGAGCGGATCCGCTATGAGAGTGCCCGTAACAAGAAGTGTCGACAATCCAGCGGCAAATAGTGTTTGTTTCATTTCTCTTCCTTATATGGTGATTTTGAGTCTACTTCTTCTCTTTTTTTGTATGATCTACAATCTCTGCTTTGCTTTTAAGTACCTTGGAGATTTCATTCATTTTTGAAGCAAACTGTTTCTGTTTCAGCATTGCAATGATCTTCTCTTTTACATCCTTGTATGCGAAAGGAGCTGCTTTCATTTTATTTTCAAGCAAAATAACATGGTAGCCAAACTGTGTTTTAACAGGCTTCATTGTTATCTTGCCCTCTTCCAGTGCCCATACAGACTGAGAGAAAGCAGGTACCATTTGAGCTTTTGTGAAAGTTCCCAGATCACCGCCTCTTGAGGCAGAAGGGCCTGTTGATTTTGATTTTGCCAGTGCAATGAATTTCTCTTTCAACGCTTTTCCAGTCAAAGGTTTTAATACATCGATAATCGTTTGTGCCTCTTTTTCATCTTTGACTAAAATATGTCTTGCTTTCGCTTGTGCTTCCTGCATGAACTTGGCACTGTTTTTTTCATAAAACTCTTTTGCTTCACCGTCGCTCACGATCACTTTATCCATCTGAAGCTTCATCCACATATTGATACGCAACTCTTCTTTGAGCATTTCAACATTTTTTATAAATTCAGGATTGTTGTCAATCTTTTCTTTTTTCGCCATCTCTGCAAACAGCACTCTCTCTATCAGTCTCTCTTTGATCATCTCTTGATCTTTTTTTGAAAGTTGGGCAAAAACAGTATTTGGCGATGCCGCAGTGACAAATTTTTGTGCATCCTGTTTCGTAATATTTTTTCCATTGACCGTAACCAAAATATCGGAGGCAGAAAGCGTCATCGCTGTTACACCGATAAGCAATAGTGCTTTGGGTAGTTGTTTGAACATTCATCATTCCTTTCAATCATTAAAATGTAGCAAAAAGTATACTCTGCATCAGTAAATCATATATTAATGATAGATGCTTCTCAATTTTTTTAGATACTATTTTAGTTAAATATTTTTAGAGGGAGATTTATTCTCATGGCAAAAGTCAAAAAAGAGGCCAAAAAAGAGGCCGAAGCGATCAAAACGCTCTTTTTGAAGCACTATCCTGATTCGGTCACTGAACTGGAATACCGCAATCTTTATGAATTGCTCATTGCCGTGATGCTCTCTGCCCAATGTACGGATAAACGGGTCAATATCATCACCCCTGCACTTTTTGAAGCCTACCCTGATCCGATCACACTTGCCCATGCTGATCTGGCAGAAGTAAAATCTTATATCAATACCTGTTCATTCTTCAACAATAAAGCCAAGAACCTCATCAAGATGACACACTCCGTAGTAGCAAACTATGGCGGAGAAGTTCCGTTGGAACAAAAAGAACTCGTCAAGCTGGCTGGTGTAGGACAAAAAACGGCCAATGTCGTAATGATCGAATACACCGGAGCAAACCTTATGGCTGTCGATACCCATGTATTCCGCGTCGCACACCGTCTGGGGCTCAGTGATGCTGCCACTGCTGTGAAAACGGAAGAGGACCTGACCAAAAAATTCAAAACCGACCTGCACAGACTCCATCAGGCAATGGTACTTTTCGGACGATACAGGTGCAAAGCGCTCAAACCTGAATGTGAAGGGTGTTTTCTGGAAGCGTACTGCAAAAGCAAAGAGAGCTTCAAGGTATAAATATCGTTCTCTCTCCCAGCTTCCTCTTTACACTATTTCAACTTCTCAACTACTCCTAACAATACTTCAAATGTTCTCTCAACTGATACCAACTCCACTTCTTCTCTGGTCGAATGGGGATAGCGGATTGTAGGTCCGATAGAGGCAAACTTCATCTGGGGATATTTTTCGGCAATAACCCCGCACTCAAGCCCTGCATGGATCGCCATCATTTTACTTTTCCCGAAGATCTTTTTCACCGCTTCGCTGACCAGTTCGGTAAACTCGGTCACATCAGGTTTCCATGAAGGATACTTATCTTCAAGCTTCACATCAAACCCATAGGACCTGAAGAGTTCCACCGTCTCATCGGAAATCTCCTTAAGCCCTTCACTGCTCATTGCACGGGCACTGGTCTCTATCAAGAGTCCGCCTTTCTCATCAGAGGTAATGATCGCCAGATTGATACTCGTGTCAGGGATACCAAGCTGCTCGTTTTTTCGATGTACTCCATGCCTAAAGGCATCGATCAGTGCAATAGCATGCGCTCCCTCTTTCAATACCTTTGGAGATTCGTTCAGTACCCTTACGGTGACATCTCCTCTATCCTCCAGAGGCTTTTCTGACCGTACAATAGCTACGGCATTGGCAGAGATAGAGTTTCGGCGTTCCCCGGCATAGAGTGAAGCCAGCTGTGTTACCCCCTCTTGGTGAAGGTACTTCCCCAACACCTTGATCGCAGAAGGGATACCCTTGTCGATATCCACTCCCGAGTGTCCACCGGCCAATCCCTTGACCGCTACCTCATAGCACTCACCTATGCCGTCAATATAGCTGTCCTCTTTGTTCGCAGTGATATCCACACCCCCTGCACATCCGATATAGACTTCCGCTTCATCTTCACTGTCAAGGTTAAGCATGTATTTACTCTTTAGATCAAATGCCAAGGCATTGGCGCCGATCAACCCGATCTCCTCGTCAGATGTGATCAGAAACTCAAGGGCTTCGCCCTTATCCATCAAGACCATCATCATCGCGATCACCATCCCGTTATCCGCACCCAGCGATGACTCTTTTGCTTTCATCAACCCGTTTTTCTCATAGGTTTCTATCTTTGGTGCTCTCCCCATACATACCATGTCATAGTGTGCCTGCAGACAGAGTTTCGGTGAGCCTTTGCGGATCAGGATGTTTTTGGTTCCATCGACCTCTACACGGTATCCCCTCTCTTCTCCAAACTTCACCAGAAACTCCATCAGTTTATCCGCTTCTTTACTGCAGTGCGGAATCTGTGTGAGTGTTTTGAAGTGTGTGATAATTGCTGACATTATTTTATCCTTTTATACAAGTTACGGAAGTATACGGTACCCTAGATTTTAATCTCATAAAAGCTTTTTTGAAAAAGCAAACCAACACGATTCACTCTTCACTATTCACTTTTTGCTATGCAAAACGGTATAATCCTACAAAAAAGAGAATTTCTTATGTGTCTTATTATCACTATAGTAATGCTGGTCCTGGCGATCCAGAGCCTTCTCTCCCACCAATGGCTTGCAGGCAGCATACAACTTGTCATTGCCACAGGTTTTATGATACTGCTCATTAGAAACATACGTATCACCCGATGTGAACGAAACAGCAACGGTGACAACTTCTGTATGCTTCCGGACCGGCTTACAAAACTATTT
>JBEWPY010000078.1:0-8337 GCA_047689495.1 Candidatus Sulfurovum profundilacunae
TCTGTCAAGAGTTTCCCCGTTATCCCATCAAATAAAAGATGCATCCCATGCATCCCGGGCGGACACAGGGGTACCGCCCCTACAAAATCACTAACCCCTAAACCCTAAACACGAATTATTAATTATTAATTGCAGCCCCGCTGCGCTTCCCCCAGATAATCATCCTTCGTGATGACCAGATAGGTAGCCTTTTTATCTCCTGCGAGCGCTTTGGCTTTCTGGATCAATCTCTCTCTCACCTGCGCCTTATCGACCCGGTTCTGCCACTTGCACTCTATAAAGGCGATGTTCTCCCTGTCAAAGGCTACGATGTCGATCTCCTCTTTGTTGTTCCACCACCGTCCGGCTTTGACCGGAATAAAATCGAGGTATTGTTCAGGTGTCTGCCATAGATCTTCCAGCAGATAGTCCTCAAATGCAAAAGAGACAAACCTGTCGTTGAAGTTCATCGCTATTTCGTCTAGCACGTGCCGTGTCTGCCCCAGCTCAAGCGTGTTGTAGTTTTTATAGACATAATAGAACCAGAAGTTCAAAAATCTGTCTTTGATCCGGTACTGTCCAAACTTGCTTTTCAGCGGGTTGGTTTCGGTGACAGGTATCTGCTTCTCTATGATGTCAAGGTTGATCAGTTTTTGCATATACTTGCTCAGGTAGGAGGAGTTCACCCCCAGAGAGGAAGCGATATGGCCTATTTTTCTATTGCCCATGGAGATGGAACGCAGGATACTGAAAAAACTGGCGGGTTCGCTGATCTCCTCTTTCAGCAGAAAGTTCCCTTCGCTGTAGAGGTAGCTGTTTTTATTGAGTATCTTTTTTTCGATATTTTCCATAAATGTCAGATTCTGATCATACTCATTCAGGTATTTCGGGATCGTACCGAACGAACTGTAGACATGCATCTGGTCCAGCTTGGAGAGGTTGAGCAGGAAGGCTTTGATATGGTGAAATCTGATCGGCTTGATATGCAGCTGTGAGGTCCGTCTTCCGTACAGGGGCGCATCGTAGTTCAGCACCTCGCTGTGCATCATGGAGAGCACAGAGCCGCAGAGGATCAGATGGATATTGGCACCTGCGAGATCCATATCCCAAAGCTTTTGCAATTTCGAGGAGAAGGCTCTGTCCTTCTGGGCAAGATACTGATATTCGTCTATCACGAAAACCAGTTTCCGCTCCATCTTCAGTGTCGCCAAAAAGGCGATGGCTTTTTCAAAACTTTCAAATCTGAGATGCTCCCGGATGCGCTCATCCACAAATCTTCTGATCTCATCGGTAAAGGCTTCCAGCTGGCTCTCCAGGTCGCTCAGGGTGATAT
This sequence comes from Candidatus Sulfurovum profundilacunae, assembly GCA_047689495.1. GTDB lineage: Bacteria > Campylobacterota > Campylobacteria > Campylobacterales > Sulfurovaceae > Sulfurovum > Sulfurovum profundilacunae. The sequence goes on from JBEWPY010000078.1 coordinate 1,313, forward strand.
AGAGATAGATATGGGGTTTCTCTTTGATAAATTCACTGATCAGCGCGGTTTTCCCCACCCTTCTCCTGCCGTATATCACACTGAAACTGCTCGTCTCTCCGGCATACTCCGCTTCAAGGGAGGAGAGTTCACTTATTCTGTTTACAAACATACTGTTGTCCTACATAATGATATATAACAGTATTATAGCATACCTTATTCCGGGCGGACATGAAGTAAAAAGTAAAAAGTGATACGTAATACGTGGTGAGCCTGTCGAAGTCCGTTCGCCCTGAGCCTGTCGAAGGGGCACAGAGTTGGAGGGCATGGTTCGACAGGCTCACCACGAACGGACTTCGACAGGCTCAGGGCGAACGGAAAATAACATTTCTTCACCATCCCATCATCCTCGACTCCGCTCAGGGCTCCACAACCTTTTTCGTCATCCTGAGATTAAATAGCATTAGCATCACCTGGCCCCAATGCCAATGCTTTCGGGCGGACACGACGATCCGCCCCTACAAAATTACGAATTACAAATCACGAATCACCATTCACCAATCACCAATCACCGTCCGAGCGCAGCGACAACCCCGCAGGAACGAGGACCATCACCAATCACCAATCACCAATCACAAATCACCATCTAATACAGAAACCCGAAAAGCCACAACGGAATCTTATTGCCAAATCCGACTTCGAGATCATCTGCGATCACGTAGGAGTTTGGGATATCCCTGATCTGGCCGAATGACTTATTTTTGCCCCCGATCTCAACGGTATATTTTTCATCCACCAAGAAATCGCCCTTATCGAGATAGTGCAGTGTGTGTTTGGCTGCGACATTCGCCGCGAAATAGGTCTCTCTGATCGTCCCCGCATCGCTGTTAACACACAATGCACCAAAGAGGTTGGTATGCGCAAGATAGAGTTTGTCCGGTCTTTTTATGGCTGCAAACCTTTTCCCTTCATGGGTGATGTGCCTGATCAGTTCCGCATCATGCAGGTAGCTAATATACTTGTAAAGCGTCGTTTTTGTGATCCCGACGGCAGAGGAGAGTTTTTCTATCGAAAGTTCCAGCGGTTTTGATACACAGATCGCAAGCAGCAGTTTTTTCAGCGTATCGATCTTGTCGGGCTGGATGGAGAAGAGTCTGCCCAAGTCTGTATAGAGGATCATGTTCATGGTTTCGATCATTCTGTCCACATACTTGCTTTGATCTTCGAAGTAGAACGGATAGGCGCCTGTTTTCAAAAACGCAGTATAAAACTTCAGTATCTTTTTGTCCGGCAGGCTCTGTATGATTTCGCCTGCGATATTCTCATGGTCCTTCAGAAGCGTTTCCAGGCTGTAGGAGTGCAGAGAGATATCCAGGGTGAGCTCCAGGTACTCTCTCAGGCTTAGCGGGTAGAGATGATACATCGAGTATCTTCTTGCAAAATCAGGGCTCGTCAAGTGCAGCGCCGATGAGCCGCTAAAATAGACTTTGATATCCAGAAAATCATAGATCGATTTGAGTTCCTGCTCAAAATTCGAAGCCTCATGCACCTCATCGATACAGATCAGCTCTCCGCCTTTTTTGCTGAACTCATCGACAAACTCAAACAGCGAGACATCCTGGAACATGGCATGGTCACATGAGATATAGAGCTTGTTGCTCTCCGGCAGATCTGAACGCTGCAGCAGCTGCATAAGCGTTGTCGTCTTCCCGATCCCCCTGCTCCCATAGATCGCAGTGATCTTCGCGGGAGAGCGGTGGAGGTCATCAAAGATATACCTTTTGTATGCCGGAAGCTTCTGGTTTCGTTTGAGCGCATAGAGTCTTTTTGCATTTTCAAGTGATCTCAACATCACATCCACCTTTTGAAGTTTTTTATATTATACTAAAAAATAGACAATAAGTCTATTTCATTATACTTATCGCCACAACTCACAAATGCCGATAGGGATTCGTTTCACTACGAGCATTTCGGTTTCAAACCTATAAACGATAAACTGTTATCGTTTACTTAACGCATCTGCCGCTTTTCTGATCTTCATGCTTTTCCCCTTTGTGATGTAGTGATAGTTTTTCGATCCTCTATTTTAGCATGAAAAGATGAGAACCGGGCGGACACAACGGTACCGCCCCTACACCAATCACCGTCCGAGCGCAGCGACAACCCCGCAGGAACGAGGACCATCACCAATCACCAATCACCAATCACAAATCACAAATCACCAATCACTATATCCCCTCAACCAGTCTGATCTCGTCACTTTCAAGCTGTTGCAGCGCATCGGTAAATCCGCTTTTGCTAAAAAGCACATAGTGTTTTACGGGAAGGTCGCTCTTGATCTTTTTCGCTTTTTCCTGCAGGTTTTCCAGGATATCTGTGCCTACTTTTTTATTGCTGTATTTACACTCCGCAACGACCAAAAAATCTTCACCGATCCCTACCGCATCGATCTCCTCTTTTTTGTCCCACCATCTGCCGCATTTGAGCAGAGGATAGTGGGTTCTCAGATAAGAGATCGCCAGATGCTCATAGACCGGTGATACGAAGCCGTTGAAATTTTCTTTCATTTTGGAGAGCACGTAGTCTGTATCTCCCATCTCCAGCTGGCTTTTGTACGGCAGCACGTAGGTAAACCAGAACCTGAAAAAGTTGTCTTTGATAAAGTAGAGCCCCTTTTTGCTCTTGAGCGGATTGGTCTCTGTGACGGGCACCTCTTTATAGAGGATATCAAGTTCGATCAGTTTTGAGATAAAAGAGGTGATATTCTGCACATTTTTTCCGAGCTTGCCTGCAATGTTCCCGATCTTGTGTTCTCCGTTTGCTATCGTTTCCAGGATAGAGAAGTAGGTGATCGGTTCATTGACCTCGTTTTGCAGTATGAACTGCGGTTCATTATAGAGATAGCTGCCGGTACTCAAGATGTTTTTTTCTATATTTTCAAAGATATCCCCGCTGTCCCGGAACATCTCCAGGTATTTCGGCACGCCATAGAGGATACTGTAGAGTTCTATCATCTCATTCTTGGATTTTCCGGGGAAAAATGCTTTCAGATGTTCAAATACGATCGCTTCAAGTTTGATGGCACTGGTTCTTCTACCGTAAAGCGGAGAATTATAAGAGAGTGTCTGTTCATACATCATAGAGATGATCGATCCGCACAGTACGAGATGGATATTTTTATTTTTCAGCAGTTCGTCGACGATATATTGAAACTGCGAGGGGATGGAGCTGTCCATTTTTGCCAGGTATTGAAACTCGTCGATGATGATAATGAGTTTTTTTTCAAAATCCTTCTGTGAGACATACTCAAAAAGCTGCCTGATACCTTTGAGCTCCAGACCTTTGAGAAAGCTGTCTCCCAAATGATCCGCTGTGATATCCTGCAATCTTCTTAAAACGATATTGAGATTCTCCAGAGTAACCAGAAAATAGATGGAGGGTTTGTCCTGGATAAACTCTTTTAAAAGTGTGGTCTTCCCCACCCTCCTTCTGCCGTAAAGCACGGTCAAGGAGAATCTGTCGCTGTGATACTCCTCATTGAGAAGTTCAAGCTCTTTTGTTCTATTGGCAAACATGGACTCTCCTTTATCGTTTTTCTATTATGATAATATCAAAACGAATCTTTGAATATTCTTTAAAAGTAAAGCTCTGACCCGTTTCATTCTGACCCGTTTCATTTCAAAATTTACGTCATCCTTGGGGTGCATGAATTACGAATTTACGTTCGTGGTGAGCCTGTCGAACCATGCCCCCCCATCCCGGGCGGACACGACGATCCTCCCCTACAAGATCATAAATTATTAATTATTAACTATTAATTGCAGCCCAGCTGCTCGCCATTCACCATTCACCATTCACCATTCACGAATCACGTTTCACGAATTACCAATTTCTCACTACCCGCCTAGCCTTTTTTGAAAAAAATCCCGAATCTTCTCTTTGGAAATGATCTCTTTTGGCTGAAGATGGCTGATATCGTCATCTTCGATATCATCAATGTAGATGAGTGCAACGGCAAACAGTTTATAGGTGATCCCTTCGACGATATGTTCGCTTGCTTTGAAGATCTCTTTTAGGCTCATTTTTTCTTTTGTCAGGCAATAGAGATCATAATAATCCCTAAATTTAGCCCTTAAAAACAATACATTTACCTTCATGGCCGCGATAGATTCCAAAGTAGCAAGATTAAATTTAGATACTTTAACCGGCTTTAAAAAACTCCATTTTGCATTAAAAAAGGTAACTTTGACACCGTTTATCAACAGATCGATCTGCTCATCTGTCTGGTTGATGATTTCTGTATTTTCAAATCTTTTGATGTATTCAAATATCTCTTTTTTATCAAAGCTCTCTTCAAACGTAAAAAAATCCAGATCTTCACTTTTCCTGTGACAGATATGCAGTGCCAGTGCACTGCCTCCTACAAAAACATACTTTTCCAGAAAACTACAAGTCTCTATCAGCTCCAGCAGTAACTCTCTGGTTTTAGGAAGCAAGCATTCTAAGTTTTTCAAGTCTTTCATTTTTGATCCCTTTAAAATAATTACTCTCTACATCCATGCCGAAAAAGACTCTTGCGATCATCAAGTTTGTTTTGATAAACTGTTTATTGCTCTTCAACCTTTCATTCCAGACAGCTTTTGTCCTCTTCTTGCCAAAGAGATGTATGCATGATACGATATCATCAAAATCACCATATTTGAGTATATACTCTATGGTCAGCTTATCGCCTGCTTCTTCAAATGTCATCTCTTTGCTATAGCTCCAAAAGATACCTTTGTCTCTCAGGCGATTAAAGAGTTTTACTTTTTGCTTGTATCGTGTTGTGATTTTCGAAATGGCTACAGGTGAGAGGTTGAGATATTTTGCGATCGTACTCTGTTTATACCCCTCTTTTATGGCATTGATGATAGCCATTTCTCTATTAGGAGATGTATCAAAAAACTCCTCAAGCGGTTTGAGTGTTTTAGGCTTGATCTCATTCTCTTTTATCTCCAGTTTGCCGGAAAATATCTCATCCACCTTTTTTTGCTCCTCTTCGTTCAGATCATCGGCAAAATCTGTATTCTCTACCAATTCGAAATTGACCGCAGGAAACGCCTTTGGGTACAACATTGAAAATTGCCCCGTCAGGAAATGCCCTTGGGGTACAACATTTTTCGAGCTCATCGCCCATTTGTACTCGCCGATTTTTTTGGTAATATTGGCTTTGACAGGATTGAGTTCTATATATTTTACCACTGCTTTGAGATACGATTCGTCATAGACATACCAGGATTTAAACCGTCCTTGCCAGAGGGGGCCTACTCTTTTATATTTGTTGTTAAAATAGATGCTGTATCGTGCGTTTATCTTCTGGAGCAGTGATGAGAGATTTTCATGCTCTGTTTTTAGAAGCAGATGGTAGTGATTTGACATCAGACAAAATGAGTAGATCTCAAAACTGTATTCTGTGCTTGCATCCTGAACGATTTCCAGAAACTTTTGGTGATCCTCGTCGTTTAGATAAATCTTTGTTTTTGCAACGCCACGATTGATGATATGATAAAACCCTGCTTTTTCCATTCGTCTTTTTCGTGGCATTTTCAACTCTTTTCTTTTCTGTCATCCTCGACCCCAGTCGGGATCCATATCTATTTATTATAGCTATTTTTAAGTTAAAAGTAAAGCTCTGACCCTGCTGTTTCCAAAAAATATCTTTCAAAAGAGGACCATCACCAATCACCAATCACCAATCACCAATCACGAATTTGCTCTAGCCAACCGCCATGGCATCCCTAACGATCTCCAGCATTCTATCCGCCAGACGTTTCCTGTCATAAACTTTGGCAAGTTTGACACACCCCTCCTGTAAGGCTTTATAGCGCTTCTCGTCACGGATCTGCGCCAACTTCTCCAGAAAATCTTTTTCATTTTCCGGCTCGAAGCACAACCCTGCACCGTATTTTTCTATGATCTCCTGTGCCTGTCCTTCGACACCGAGGAGTGTAGGCTTCTGCATTGCAGAGGCTTCAAAGATCTTTGAGGGGATGACCGTTTTGAAGTTATCCTCTTTTTTGAGCGGGGCCAGTGAGACGTCGCAGATCGAGAGATACCGCGGCACTTCCTCTTTGGAGACCGGGTCGAGGAAAGTGATGTTTTTCAGCTGCGACGCTTCAGCCATAGCAACGATCTTTGCCTTCATCGCACCGTCACCGATAAAAAGGAAATGGATCTGAGGATCTTTTACCTTTGCGATCGCGCGCACAATAAAGTCAAGACTATGCGCCATCCCGTGTGTTCCGATATAGCCGATGACAAATTTCCCTTCAAGTTTAAGTGCTTCAAGAAGCTTTTGATCTTTCTCTCTTGGAGCAAAAAGTTCCATATTGGAACCGTTCGTCACTACTTCGATCTTCTGGGGGTCTATGCCTCTGCCGACAAGGTTTGCCTTGAAGGCATCTGTCACGGCCACCACCTTGTCAGCATCCCTGTAGAGTCCCAGCTCTATCTTCTCCAGCGTGTCCATGATACGCCCCTGCTCCATCGCCCCGACCGTTTTGATCGACTCGGGCCAGAGATCACGCAGCTCAAATATCCATGGTTTACGTCGTACTTTGGAGAGCGCCCAGCCTGTCCAGGTCGTAAAGAACTGCGGAGAGGTCGCGACGATCACATCATGCTTTTGAAACAACCCTGTAAAAAAAGCAGAGACGGCAAAACTCACATAGTCCAAAACCCGTTTGACAAAGCCGCTGTTGGCGGTGATATAGCTCCAGACCCGGATCACTTCGATCCCGTCGATATTCTCTTTTTGGTAGAGCTTGTTCCTGTACCCCTCATAGACCTTACCGTGGGGGAAGTTCGGGGCACAGGTGATCACGGTGATCTCCACATCCCCGCTCTCCATCCAGCGTTTGCAGTGCTCAAATGTCCTGGTGGCAGGGGCATTGACCTCCGGGGGGAAATTATCCGTGATAAACAGTATCTTCAAATTTTGATCTCCATTTCGAGTTGATTTTCAAAAGGTATCTCCATGACGAGTGCCTTTTGGGTTTTGTTGAACT
>JBEWPY010000004.1:0-38478 GCA_047689495.1 Candidatus Sulfurovum profundilacunae
ATATAAAACGATTATCATGATTGAAGAAATTGTGCTATACTAGAGAAGAAAAACAGCGTAAGCAAGAAGCAAAGGAAAAGAACAATCTAAGAGAGTAAAGAAAGGAAAAATCATGGAACATACATTAATGAAACTTCCGTTTGACAAACACGCACTCGAGCCGGCAATATCTGCCGAAACAATCGAATACCATTATGGAAAGCATCATCAAACCTATGTCAATAACCTCAATGCCCTCATTCAGGGTACCGAGTTTGAAGGGATCCATCTGAATGAGATCATCAAAAAGGCTGAAGGGGGTATCTTCAACAATGCCGCTCAGGTTTTCAACCACGATTTCTATTTTAAAGGTATGTGCAGTGAATCCACAAAGCCTTCCAGGGCTCTGCTGTCATTGATCAAAAGAGATTTCGGTTCCCTTGAATCCTTTAAGGAGACTTTTTTGGAGACGGCAGCAAAACTGTTTGGATCAGGCTGGGTATGGCTATCGCTGGATGACGGCGAAGTACTTCAGATAGAAGCACACTCCAATGCCGGCAATCCGCTTCTTAACGGACATACCCCTCTTATGACCTGTGACGTATGGGAGCATGCGTACTATATCGACTATAGAAATGCGAGACCGGCTTACCTTGAAAAATGGTGGGAGCTGATCAACTGGGATTTTGTCTCCGAAAACCTGATAAAATTTGAAGAGAAGAGAAGTGATCATATCAATACCTGTAATGACAACAGCGAGTTGTGTGAATATATCGATGCCCTTGAGCAGGCAGAACACTCCAATACGTAAGCAACATAACCCACGATAAGAGCATGGCTCTTCAGAGTGGGGAATGGGGAATCAACATATGCCTTCTCATCAACATATGCCTTCTCATCAACATACATCCGTTGGGGATCATTCCCAACATATAGATGACCGCTCAACACAGGATCATGCTTTGAGGCATATGCATCATCATATGCATGATTTTAAAAAGAGATTTATCGTCTCTTTGATCATCACGGTACCTATCCTTATACTCTCGCCTACGATCCAGCAGTGGTTTGGTTTTATCATTGAACTGCCTTATCAGGGCATCATTATACTGCTTTTATCCTCTCTTATCTATCTTTACGGCGGAAAACCGTTTTTAACTATGATGGCAGATGAGATCAAGTCACTCAAGCCCGGTATGATGACATTGATCTCTATGGCGATCTCGGTCGCCTACTTCTATTCGGCTTCAACCCTCTTTATCAATGATGGCAAAGCGTTTTTTCTGGGAGTTGGCCACACTGATTGATATCATGTTGATCGGCCACTATCAATAGAAAACCAAATCTACTCTTTTAGCTCGAAAAGTTCACAGGGAAAGAAAATGAAACAGTCCGATAATCTCCTTTAAAAAAACAAGAGTACATAACGATAGTGACTGACTACTTTCTTTCTCTTTTCTTGCTATCTCTTTTGCTTTTGACGGTTTTGTCTGTATCATGGGTTTTTAAACCGTCACGCTTGGTTGTTTTACGTTTTTTTGTTTTAGAAAAAGTGCCGGACTTTTTCTTTTTTTTGCCAAAAGCCCCTGCCGCGTGTTTAGCCTTGCTGTTTTTCCCGGCACTTTGTTTTACGTCCGATACTTTGGGGGCATATTCATCCAGTTTTTCCTGAGGGATAGCTCTTCCCAGCATTCTTTCAACATCTCTCAATGCCATCATTTCCGACGGTGAGATCAAGGTAATTGCCAGCCCCTTTTTACCGGCCCTCCCTGTACGTCCGATACGATGAATATAGTCCTGGACAACATGCGGGATATCGTAGCTGAATACCGCTTCCAGACCCGGAATATCAAGGCCTCTGGCCGCAATATCCGTTGCAACCAAAACCTTTACCCTGCCCTCTTCAAAATCATGCAGTGCCCTGCTTCGTTTCGCAGGACTTTTCTCTCCGTGTATCACTGCCGTTTTCAATCCTGAAATATTCAGTTCATCAGCGACCCTGTCTGCTTCTCCCCGCTTGCGTACAAAAACCATCACCTGCCGATAGTTTCCTGAACCAATGAGACAGGAAAGCAGCTCAAGCTTTTTTTCTGCCGTAACAGGATAGACGATTTGCGTGACAGTTGAAGCGGTTGTCCCCATACTGTCGACTTCGATACGTACAGGCTTTTTCAGAATTTCACGTGACAATTTCTTCAGGGATGCGGGGAGCGTGGCAGAGATCAGGATATTCTGCCTTTTTTCTGGCAAATGAAGCAGTATCCTTGATACCTCTTTGATAAATCCCATATCCAGGATCGTATCTGCTTCATCCAGTACCAGAAACTTCACAGCCTTTAAATCAATAGTATGCTGTTCTATATGCTCCAACAGGCGTCCCGTAGTGGAAATAATGATATCTGCACCCTCTTTGAGTCTGGCAGACTGTTCCCTTATATTGGCCCCGCCGTAAAGTACTTCACTTTTTAACAAGAGATATTTCCCGTAATCAAGAAAACTTTTATGAACCTGTTTGGCCAGTTCGCGGGTAGGAACGAGGATAAGAGCCCGGGGATAATGCCTGCCCTCTTCGGACTTTCCGGCTATATCCTGCAGGATAGGCAATGCAAAACCGGCTGTCTTCCCTGTCCCCGTCTGAGCGCCGGCAAGTATATCCCGGCCGGAGAATACCGCAGGGATCAGCTGCTTTTGTATGCCGGTGGCTTCTCTGTAGCCTTTCTCTTCGACGGCTTTTATTATCGGTGGTTTGAGATGAAGGTCATGCACGTGATATCCTATGTGTTTGTAATGTAATTATAGCGAACATAGGCCAGTGCCTCCTCTTTATTCCGAAACTCGCCATCCATCTGTTTCTCATAGACTTCATTCAGTATTTCAGTAAAAGCAGGAGAAGGCTCCAGACCCAAAGCGATCAGGTCCCTGCCCTGCAGAAGATTCTCTATAGGCGTATTCACTACATTCAGTTCTTTTGCCTGTGTCAGCAACCAATCACCGGCTTTAAAAACATCACTATCCCCCTCTTCCGACATATGTCCCGAAAAATATGCCCTTGCAACCCGGACAAGTTCTTCGATATTAACCTTGGTGGCCAGTCTTTTTATTGCACCGGCTTTTGCTCCCTCTTGATAGAGTTGTAAAGGTTTGAGGTGATGTTCGACAAGAGGAAGTAAAGTATTGATAAAATCATGCTCATCCATCAATCGGTAAAGTAGTTTTTTTGTTGGTTCCAGCCCTGCCTTCTCATACCCAATCGCCTTCACTCTACCATCAATAATTTTAGTGGTTAAAGGCTTTCCTAGATCAAGACAAAGGATCGCAAACATATACTTCAACGCCTGCTTATCATCAATTTCCTCCCTCTGCTCCCTGCTCCTTGCTATCTGTTGAGCCATGGCATCAAGTGAGAGCATCGTATACATCCAGGCATCACCCTCTAGATGATGATCTGATGACTCTTCTGTACCGACCAATGCTTCCAGTTCCGGGAAGTAGCGAAGGATTCCAAGTTCCCGCATCAATTCAAATCCCTGCGAAGGTTTAGGCGCTTTGAGAAGAAGTTTTTTCCACTCCATATAGATACGCTCTTTAGGAAGCGTCTCCAGCATCCCCTTTTCGACCATCTCTTTACAAATCTTGAATGTCTCTTCCGAGAGTCTGAACCTAAACCTTGCGGCAAACTGTACTGCACGATAGACACGAAGCGGATCTTCAATGAAAGTTACATGATCAACATGACGAAGTATCTTGTTCTTCATATCCTCTTGTGCATTAAACGGATCTAAAAATACTCTGGTGACGATATCATAGCCCATTGCATTGATCGTGAAGTCTCTCCGTCTTGAAGCCTCTTCAAAACGGAGACTTCCATCACAGCTGACATCAAAAGCCTTGTGTCCGATACCGCTTTGTCTTTCGGTACGGGGAAAAGAGAAATCATACGCTTCCTCTTTAAGGTGGAGTTTCAATACGCCAAAACTTTTCCCTACTGCAGAAACATGGCCGAAACTTGAGAGTACCGATTCAAGTTCTTCCACCTGATTTAAACCATAAACCTCGATATCATAATCTTTTATCGGAAGTTTTAAAAAATGGTCACGTACGGCACCGCCGACCACGATGGCTTTTGCTCCTTTGGAGTATAGCGTCAAGGAAATCTCTTCAAGGATAGCAGGTAACTTCATCACTTCTACCCTTCTGTATTCTCCATACGGCGTTTCAGTCGCATCTTTTGTTTTGCTACTTCCCTCATATCGGCATCACTGTCACTCTCATCAACTATCTCTACACCAAGGATCGTCTCAACACAGTCTTCCAGAGTAACAATACCTTCAGTCTGATCATAACTGTCTACCACAAGGAACATATGATCTTTTCGTTTGATAAAAAGATCCAGTGCTTTAGAAACAGGAATATTTTCAGAAATTTTGAAAATACTCTTTTGTATATCGGCAAGGGTCTGCTGGTCCTCCTGCTGTGCATGTTTAAATATCTTTTTGGTCATTGCAAGCCCGCTGATATTTTCAATACTTCCATCATAAACAGGTATACGGGAAAATTTGTAGATTGCCTCTTCGTTATCAATGATATCTTTAAGCGTTCTGGAACCATCCAGAGCATAAACCACGGTTCTTGGCGTAAGGATCTCTTCGACTTTGATCTTATCCAACTGCAGAATATTCTCTATCACGTCTGATTCCTGTTCACGCAGAACACCCTCGTCTTCACTGATGAGCGTACTCTCCAGCAGCTCCTCTCTACTCAGTCCGGATATATCGGTATCCTTTTTAATCCTGTCGGTTACAAAAAGTGTTAAAAGAATGACCGGATATGTCAGCCAGATAAAAAATCTGATGATATATGCAGCAAACGGTGCAAGAGACTTCCAGTATACTGCACCGATCGTTTTAGGTATGATCTCAGAGAAAAACAGGATCGCAAACGTTAAAATAGCTGAAACATAAAAGACAGCTTCATGCCCATAGATATTTTCAGCCTGTGCCCCTACAGCAGCTGCACCAAGTGTATTGGCTATCGTATTAAGGATCAGGATAGAAGCGATCGATTTATTGATATTCTCTTTATGGTCACGAAGCAGTGCCCCTGTTTTGGGTTTCTCACGCTCTACAACTGAAACAAAAGGCATATTGATAGATAAAAGAACCGACTCTAAAATAGAACAGAGAAATGATATCCCCACAGCCAAAAGAAAAAATAGAATCAATAAGTCCATTCGTGTGTTAAAACCTTTATATTAAAATCAGTGTTGCAAGTCCCAGAAAACTGAAAAACCCGACAACATCAGTCACTGTGGTCAGCACTACCGTACTTCCTATCGCAGGATCAACATCCATACGTTTCAGCAGCAGCGGTACGACTGAACCGAAAAAACCTGCACTAAGCAGATTAATGACCATAGATAGTCCAATGACCACACCCAGCATCCCTTTATCAAACCATATAGAGGCTATTATACCCATGATTAGTGCAAAAAACAGCCCATTACTCAGTGAAAGCAAAACTTCTTTCTTAATGGTACGAAAGGCATCATATTTGGCAATATCCCCAAGAGCGAGCTGACGCACAACAACAGTCAGAGACTGTGTTCCCGCATTACCTCCCATAGAAGCAACGATAGGCATCAGGATTGCCAGGGAGACAATACTCTGAAGCGTAGATTCAAACAAACCAATAACGATTGAAGCTATCACCGCTGTTACGAGGTTGACACCGAGCCAAATTGCTCTCGCTTTACCGGCTTTAAAGATATTTTCATCCTCTTCGGCATCATCATTAACCCCTGCAAGATGGAACATCTGATCCGTTGCCTGTTCATTGATAATATCATAAATATCATCTGAGGTGATACGCCCAAGCAGCCTTCCCTTTTCATTAACGATAGGCATAGAAGCAAGATCATATTTCTGAAATTTCTGTACCACATCATCGATTTTTTCATAGTCGGTAGTAAATACCGGCCTATACTGCTCAGGATTTTCATTGATATTCTCAGCCAACGTCTTTGTAAAGTCAAAAATCAGCAAATGATCCAGACCAACTCCATAATGCAGCTTTTCATGTTCATCAGTTACAAAAAGATAAGTGACATTTTCCAACTCATCTTTTCTTCGCAACCTTGCAAAATCCCGTATGACATCATGAACATTCTGTTCAAGCTTTGCCGTATAGACTTCGGTTTGCATATAAGCGCCGGCTTCTTCCTCGCTATAACGTTTAAGTTGGATAATATCTGCTTTTTCTTCTTCGTTCAGTGCATCAAAAACCTCTTTGGCTTTTTTCCCATCACGCTCTTCAAGTTCCTGGATAAAGTCAGTCTGATCATCAGACTCAAGCTCATTTAACGATTCTGCAATCTCTTTAGAAGTAAAAGATTCTACAACATTAGCAAAGTATCGGTCAGGAAGCTCCAAAGCAACATCAGCAATCAAATCTTTGGGAATAGAAAGAACAGCCTCTTCAAAGCTTTTTTCATCTAGATCTTTAAGGAGATTGGCGATCTCAGATGGATGCAGTTCATCTTCACTGTGAACATTTAAGTAATGGGTTAACTTATCCATGAAATCTCCTTTTACAATCTAACCATAAAATTATACTCTCTTTCAAGATATAAATGTTTAATTGTTTTAAGATAGAAGTAAACAGGGTAAGATGTCGGACACAGAATAGTGTCCTATTTATTTTTATCCTCAGGGGTATCACATTTCTTACTGATGATACATAATGGACAAAAATCAGCTAAGCCTGCAATAAGCGGTATAATCCCAAGATAGAACCATATAATATCTGTATATATCCCTACACCTATCAAGATGACACCAATTGCAATTCTGAATTTGCGACAAAATTTTCTGATTTTATTAAAATCCATTTATAAAATCCTTTTATAATAATTATAATTTAATAGTGATACTATACTATAGAAATCTTAGAAAAAATTGAGAGTAAAGACTCCTTACTTAAAGGAGTCCTCTATAGGGACTAAAGTTGTGGACCGGCCGAAGAGAAATCAAATTCATCTCCGTTGCCATCATAGCGGTGGAAATTCTTCTGGAACATTTCAGCCAATTTTCTCAGCATTTCGTCATATTCTTCTTTGCTTTCCCATGTCTCTCTTGGATTAAGTACTTTATTGTCTTTTACCCCTTCAAGGGTTTCAGGGATTTTGAGGTTAAATATAGGAAGGGTTTCAAACTCTGCATCATTGATAGAACCGTTAAGGATACCATCAATACAAGCTCTGGTATCTTTGATACTCATACGTTTACCTACACCGTAAACACCACCGGTCCAACCGGTATTAACCAGATAAACATTTACCCCGTGCTCATCGATCTTTTTCCCCAGCAATTTGGCATATTCTGTAGGATGAAGTGGAAGAAAAGCTTCTCCAAAACATGCCGAAAAAGTAGCCTGAGGTTCTGTCACACCGCGTTCTGTCCCTGCGACTTTTGCGGTATAACCACTTAAGAAGTAGTACATTGCCTGTTCTTTATCAAGTTTCGATACCGGAGGAAGAACACCAAATGCATCTGCTGTCAGAAATATAATGTTACTTGGATGTCCTGCCTGAAGATTCTGTTTATGATTTTCGATATGTTCGATAGGATAAGATACACGCGTGTTTTCTGTTTTGGAACCATTTTCATAATTCACTACACCGTTCTCGTCTGCCACAACATTCTCTAAAAGTGCATCTTTCACGATCGCACCGTAAATTTCAGGTTCACTCTTCTCATCGAGATTGATTACTTTTGCATAGCATCCGCCTTCAAAATTAAATACGCCGTTATCATCCCAGCCATGTTCATCATCACCGATCAACGCTCTGTTGGGATCTGTAGAAAGTGTCGTTTTTCCTGTTCCTGAAAGACCGAAGAAGAGACATACATCACCCTCTTTCCCGACATTGGCAGAACAGTGCATCGGAAGTTTGCCCTCAAGCGGCAGCCAGTAGTTCATCATAGAGAAGATACCCTTCTTCATCTCACCGCCGTACCATGTTCCTCCGATAATGGCTTTATTGTCTTCAACATTAAAGACAACGAATACATCTGAATTGAGCCCGTGTTCTTTATAGTTCTCATTGACTGCTTTACATGCATTATAGACTGTAAAGTCCGGTTCAAAATTTTCTAACTCTTCTTCCGTCGGACGGATAAACATATTTTTAACAAAGTGTGCCTGCCAGGCGACTTCAGAGATAAATCTGACTTTTCTTCTACTCTCTTCACTTGCCCCTGCATACACATCAGTAATGTAGATATCTTTACCCGAAAGCTGACTCAAGGTTAGATCAAAGAGTTCATCATAGATCTCTTTTGATATTTTGGAGTTTACATCACCCCAAGCGATATGTTCATTGGATGGTGCCTGATCAACGAAATATTTGTCTTTTGGACTACGGCCCGTAAAGATTCCTGTATCACACATTGCCGTACCCGTATTGGATATTTTGCATTCACCTCTGTTCACTTCATGAGCTTGAAGCTCATCATAGCTTAGATTGTAGAAAACCTTACCAACATGTTCCAAACCTAGTTTCTCAATTCCGTTTGGCATTTTAGTACCCATAATTACTTAAAACCTTTTTTTATTTAAAAATTGACAGCAATACACCTGCTGCAACTGCTGAACCGATCACTCCTGCAACATTCGGACCCATTGCATGCATGAGTAGAATATTACCAGGTTTTTCTTCCATCCCTACTTTGTTCACAACCCTTGCTGCCATCGGTACTGCAGATACACCTGCTGCACCGATAAGCGGGTTGATCGGTTCTTTACTGATCTTGTTCATAATCTTTGCCATTATTACACCAGTAGCTGTGCCTGCAGCAAAGGCAAGAAGACCGATAATCATAATTCCCAGTGTCTCAACAACAAGAAACTTATCTGCAGCAAGCTTTGATCCTACACCCAGGCCAAGGAAGATCGTGACAATATTGATCAAAGAGTTCTGCATGGTATCGCTCAACCTGTCCACCACCCCTGACTCTTTTGCAAAGTTACCGAAGGCAAATGCCCCGATGAGCGGTGCAGACTCAGGAAGGATGAGCATGGTAAGCATGATAACCACGATAGGGAAGATCAACTTCTCTCTTCTGTGTACTTTCCTCTGTACTGTCATCTTGATCTGGCGCTCTTCTTTGGTTGTAAGCGCTCTCATGATCGGAGGCTGAATCACCGGTACAAGTGCCATGTACGAATATGCTGCAACAGCAATTGCCCCAAGCATCTCAGGAGCCAGCCTGTTTGCGATAAAGATCGATGTTGGACCATCCGCACCGCCGATAATAGAGATCGCAGAAGCATCCTTGAGAGAGAAGCCGATCGCTACTGCACCGATCAGTGATCCGAAGATACCAAACTGTGCTGCCCCACCGAGGATCGCAGTTTTCGGGTTCGCAAGAAGCGGACCAAAATCCGTCATTGCACCAACCCCCATAAAGATCAAAAGCGGGAAGAATTCATTTGCGATACCCATATTGTAGATGATACCAAGCATTCCATGTTCTCCCCCTATATAGGCAAGCGGGATATTGGCCAGAAGCCCGCCAAATGCAATCGGTATCAAAAGTAGCGGTTCAAAGTTCTTGGCAATCGCCAGATAGAAAAGGATAAATACGATCGTGATCATGATCAAACGACCGAATGATGATTCAAAAGCACTCATCAATTTACCTTCACCATATGGTTCTGCCGTCATTTCTCCATCCTCGGTATCAATAATCGCATTGATACCGGTCGTCTGCCAAAAACTTGCTACAAGTTCTGTAATACTTTTAGATTTGTACTGCTCTTCCTGCTTTTCCTTTGCAGCAGCCGGCGCTGCTTCATGCGCAGGTGCGGCCTGTAAAAATGAAGTGACAGCTACGACACTGAAAAGCAGTGAAAGCAGGATCTGTTTAAGTTTCATGAATTACTCCATTGTAGCAAGAAGTTGACCGTCAACTACGGCATCATTGACATTGACATTGATCGTAGATACTTTCCCGTCTTTTGGTGCCACAACATCGATCTCCATCTTCATCGCTTCAAGGATCATAATCTGTTCACCTTCACTGACCTTCTCGCCCGGGTTTTTCAAGATCTTCCATACATTCCCCGGTGTTTCAGAGTTGATGTGAAGTGAACCTTCTCCTGCTTCTACTGCTGAAGGCGTTGCAGACTCAGCTACAGCTGTATCAGGTACTGCTGGAGCTACCTGGATATCGCCTTCTCCTTCTGCCACTTGCACACTGTACTGTTTTCCGTCTACCACTACTGTATAATTTCCTGCCATTTCTTTTTCTCCACTACAATCATTTTTACCTTTTCTAACCATTAGAGGCCCCTCACCTTTCAAGAATGCAATACCTTTTTGATCACATGACGCTGCAATAAAGATATTCTCATCTGTTGTAGGCAGTCCCTCATCCTCAAGTATTTTCGTCCAGTGAGCGATAGATTTATGCTCATCACGATCTGCAATATCAAGCGGATTTTCAGTGGTCGGTTCAAGGCAAAGTTTCTCTCCGGCAAGCTTGATAATCTCAGGATCCGCTTCTACAGGCGTTTTACCAAAGTATCCAAGAACCATACGTCCATATCCCGGAGCGATCTGCTTCCATGGCCCGAACATGACGTTTGCATAAGCCTGCTGCCAATAAAACTGGCTTACAGGGGTAACAGAGGTACCGTATCCGCCACGCTCAACGACTTCTTTCATCCCAAGGATCACTTCATCAAACTTATCCAGGTCACCAGAATCTCTCATCATCTGAGTATTTGCGGTCAAGGCACCGCCAGGCATTGGCGAGAAAGGAATGAGTGGCGATACCTGGGTCGCTTCAGGCGGGATCATATACTCAGCCAGACACTCTCTAAGCCTCTCTTCATATGTAAGGATTTTATCCAACTTAAGATCACCGAGATTGAAGTCTGTCCCCTTTGTGGCATGTAACATCGTTAAAATATCAGGTTGCGATGTACCCCCGCTTACCGGTGATGCCGCAAGGTCGATACCATTTGCACCTGCTTCCAGCGCTGCAAGATATGCTGCCACCGATACGCCTGCAGTTTCATGCGTATGCAGTCTAAGATGAACTTCTTCTCCAAGAAGCTTTCTGGCCATAGCGATCGTTTCATACACTTTATGGGGGTTCGCTGTGCCCGAAGCATCTTTAAAACATACCGAATCGAACTCTATCCCGCTGTCAAGGATATTTCTCAGTGTCTTTTCATAAAACGGTACATCATGCGCACCTTTGCATCCAGGGGGGAGATCCATCATCGTGACAACCGCTTCATGGTTCATCCCTTGTTTTTTAATGCATTCTGATGAGTACATAAGGTTGTTTACATCATTCAATGCATCAAAGTTTCTGACCGTTGACGTGCCATGTTTGGCAAACATTTTTGCAAAAAGATCGATCATTTCACGGCTGCCCGTATCAAGCATCACCGTGTTGATACCCCGTGAGAGAACCTGAAGGTTCGCATCCTTGCCAACGATCTCCCTGAAACCGTCCATCATATCAAATGCATTTTCCTGAAGATAGAAGAAGAGTGACTGGAACCTTGCCCCGCCACCAAATTCAAAGTGTGTAATACCTGCCTGTTTTGCAGCTTCAACCGCTGGGAAGAAGTCATCCATCAATACACGTCCGCCAAAGACCGACTGAAATCCGTCTCTAAAGGTCGTATCCATAATATCAATGTATTTTTTTGCCATTTACGATACCTTGTTTGATTTATTTGTTTTTACGAAATTCTGTGACAGCAGCGATAATCGCAGCGACTCGTGCTGACTCATCACTGTCAGTAGAAGGTGCGGGAGCTGCAGCCGGCGGTTCTTCATCAGGAAAATATTTTGAGATGATCTTTCCCTGAACTTTCACAACCTGTACAAGTACAATCAGGAAGAAGAATACAACCCCCATTCCCAGGATCATAAACTTGAAACTCTCGCCCAACATATTTACATCAGTTTCCATTCTTTTCTCACTTAATAAGTAATATCAGATTTTAAAATAACTTTGCTTTTTAGAAGTTAAAAAAATCTAATTTATCGACGTTTTCTTCGACGACTGTTTTTACGTGTTTCTTTTTGTTCATTTGTGAAGTCAAGTATCATATCTTCTACACTCTTTTGATCAAAACCGATTTGTGATCCCACATGATTCTTTTCCTCTTCAATGAAATAGGATACCAGCTTTTCTAGCAGGACATTTTTTTCCATATCCTTCATGTAAGCCAATACCTCGGAAGCATTCTTGTGAATCGAAATATTTTTGATCTGCTCGAAGAGCTGCTGCTTCCCTGTTTCATCCAATCCGCTGCCATCATGAATCGTTGCAAGCTGCATTTCGGCACCCACCTCTTTTTGGATACGTTGAAGTTCTCTGAACTCATCCGTTGTGACAAGAGTGATCGCCTGACCGCTTTTCCCTGCTCTTCCGGTACGTCCGATACGGTGAACATAGCTCTGGGGGTCAAACGGTATATGGTAGTTGAAAACATGTGTTACCCCCTTGACATCCAATCCTCTGGCAGCCACATCTGTAGCCACCATGATCTTGGTCTGATTTCTTCTATATGCTTTAATGACCCTCTCTCTCTCTTCCTGCTCCATGTCCCCATGAAGCCCACCGGCATTAAAACCAAGCGCCTGAAGGTGTTCAGCAAGCCTGTCCACTTCACGTTTCATACGACAAAAAATGATACATTTGTTTGTATCTTCTGTCTCAAGGAGCTTCACAATGGCATCATCCCTTTGATCCTCTTCAATCACATAATAACGTTGTTTAATAATATTATTTGTTGTCTCTTCTTCCCCTACAACAGAGATAAACTCAGGCTGATAAAGAATATCTTCGGCCAGATCTTTGATAGGGCCAGGCATCGTTGCAGAAAAAAGAACTGTCTGCCTGTTTTGGGGAATGTATTCAAAGATCTCTTTGATATCATCCAAAAACCCCATATCCAGCATTTCATCTGCTTCATCAAGCACAACGATCTCGGGATTGAAGATATCTATCTTCCCTTTACGGTAAAGATCTTTGAGGCGGCCGGGTGTTGCTACAACGATCTGCACCCCTTTATGTATCAAAGCGATCTGTCTGCCGTATCCTACCCCGCCATATACTGTCAATGTACGAATACCCGCAAACCGCCCAAGATGATAGAGCTCATCGCTCACCTGAGTAGCAAGTTCACGCGTCGGTGTGATCACCAAAGCTCTTTCGATCTCGCCTTTTGCCAGCTTATCAATCATAGGAAGGCCGAAAGCTGCTGTCTTGCCCGTACCGGTATGTGCCTGTCCGACCATATCTGTGCCTCTTTCAACGATCGGTATTGCCATTTTTTGTATCGGGCTCGGCTCTCTGAAGCCTGCGATTTTCACTCCCTTGAAAAGGTCCTTGTGAAAATTAAACTCTTTAAATGTCATATATTAACCTTTTAGTATGTCCAAAAATTTTTTTGAACTTAACAAAGTCTCTCCAAAGAAACTCTATAAATCCAACGTAGGTCGGGATAAGAGTATCCCGACCTACGATTAAATCATCCACAACAAAATTCCGCCAAATATGATCCTGTACCATCCGAATGCTACAAATGTAAACTTTTGCAAAAAAACCAAAAAAAGTTTAATGGTAAGATAAGCCACAACAAATGCCGTCACAAATCCTACAACAAACGCTCCCCAGTCCGCATCAGCAAACTCCTGATAGTTCTTTAGAAGATCATAGCCACTGACAGCTGCCATAACGGGAATAGCAAGCAAAAAGGAAAATTCTGCTGAAGTTTTTCTATCCAGGCCTGTCAAAAGACCGCCGATAATTGTCCCGCCCGCCCTGCTCGTACCGGGTACAAGTGAAAATATCTGAGCGATTCCGATCCAAAATGCCTGCCTGTAGCTTACCTTCTCTACCTCGCAGGTATGAGAGTTCTCTTCTTTATAGAAACGTTCTACGAGCAGGAAAATGATCCCGCCGATGATGAACATCCATGCTACCGTCTCCACAGTAAAAAGCGTTTTGATAAAATCTTTGAAGATAAAGCCGACGATCAAAAGAGGAAGAAATGCGACAAAAAGTTTTTGCCAGAGGGATATTTTTTTCAGTGAGATCTTTTCTTTATAGAGAAGCAATACTGCCAGAATCGCTGCAAACTGAATGATCACCTCATAAGCTTTGGTCAGATGATTCTGGGAAACTCCCAAAAACTTACTTGCAACAATCATATGTCCAGTCGAAGAGATAGGTAAGAATTCTGTAAATCCTTCGATAATTCCTATGATTACCGCCTGAATAATATCCAAATCATATCCTTAAATCATCGAGCTGAAATAGCTCTCATCCTTGGTCAACAGCTCTTTGGGCGTACCGCTGTCAACCACTCGGCCATCCTCCAGTACATAGATATATTCTGCACTCTTGATCGTACTGAGCCTATGTGCGATGGTAATCACTGTTTTCTCTTTCAAAAAGTCCTGCAGTGCTTCAAAAAGCCGCTTTTCAGTATGTATGTCCAATGCAGAAGTAGACTCATCGAAGATTACTACTTTCGGATCACTCAATATCATACGTGCAATCGCTACTCTCTGTCTCTGTCCGCCGGAAAGTTTGATACCGTCTTTCCCGACCAGTGTATCAAGACCTTTTTCAAGCCCTTCCAGCACCGGATCAAGCTGTGCGATATGCATCGCTTTCCTGATCGCCTCGTCACTGTAGTCTCTACCCAGTGTCAAGTTAAAACGCATTGTATCATTAAAGAGTTTAGGATGTTGCAATATCAGATGAATATTTTCACGTATCGTTGAAAGTTGCAGCGCTTTATGTGAATGGCCTCCATAAAGGATATCCCCCTCTTCTATAGGATAAAATCCCACAAGGATATTTGCCAATGTCGTTTTGCCCGAACCGCTTGCACCGACCAATGCGACCTTGCACCCCTGAGTGATATGCATATTGAGATGATGAAGTATCTTCTTCCCTTTCGAATAGAAAAAAGAGAGATCATTTACCTCTATGCCGATCGTTTTTTTGTCCGCAAAAGGATGGCCTTTCTCTTCAACCACTCTCTCCTGATCCAGTGCAAAGATGCTGTTGATACGGTCACATGCAGCATTGGCCGTTGAGAGGACATACTGAAAGTTTATGATATCCTGTGTCGGTGTCACCATAACCCAAAGATAAGAGAAGATCGCCAGCATCAAACCCACGGAAAGATCAGAGTATGCCACAGCAAGGATACTTACTGCCCTGAAGACCTCATAGCCGCCCAGAAAAACAAGATAAGAGTACTTGATCGCAGCTTCGCTTTTATAGCCGTAGGCAGTAGCATGCTCTTTAAGCTCTCTGGCCTTGGCCTCTGTTTTGTCAAAGAAATAATGCTCTTTATTGGCTGCACGTATCTGATGGAAAAGCTCCAGCGTCTCGGTCAATGCATCCTGAAAGACCGCAACCGCTTTGTTCTCCTCCTTTTTAA
This sequence comes from Candidatus Sulfurovum profundilacunae, assembly GCA_047689495.1. Lineage (GTDB taxonomy): Bacteria > Campylobacterota > Campylobacteria > Campylobacterales > Sulfurovaceae > Sulfurovum > Sulfurovum profundilacunae. Next base: position 15,469 of record JBEWPY010000004.1, read on the forward strand.
GCTTACCGATGTTGCGGGCAAGCTTGGCAGTAAAAAAGACTACGACGGGATTGGTTATAAGGATAAAGAGTGCCAGCTCCCAATGTATCCAAAGCAGCACAACCGCAGAGAATATCAGTGTAAGGGAAGCGATAATAAGCTTCGAGATCGTCGTACTGACAAAGTTGTCGATCGTTTCTACATCGGTAACCAGCTTGGAAGTGACGGCTCCCACTCTCATCATTTCATACTCTTTAAGCGACACACGTTTAAGGTGTTTGAGAAGTGCCTGTCTCATCCTATAAGTCATCTCTTTGGAGATCGTTACAAAGATTTTGGACTGCCATATACCCAAAAGCACACTCATCAGGCGCAGAACCAATATGAAGACCAATGTAGCAAAGACGTATCCTTTGATGTCACTCTGCCAGAAATTAGTTTCTATCCACGCTACATAACCGTGTGGCTTGTTTAAAAGCAGTTCATCAACAAGTATCGGGATGAAAAGGGGGATCATAACGATCAGAAGTGTAGCAAGCAATGCAACGAGATTGCCCAGGAGTAAGGCTTGTTTGTGCTGTAACAGCTGCTGGATAATGCCTTTGATGCTACAACTGTTTTTTTTCATTACAGTGCATCTACCACTTTAAGGATCTCTCTAAGATCTTTGGTGTCTACAGAATGTGTCGCGGCCTCTTTGAGCACAGGTTTGGCACAAAATGCCACACGGATGTCTGCATGGGCAAACATACTCAGGTCATTGGCACCATCACCCACGACCAGGGTATCTTCACGCCCGATACCAAGAAGTCCCTGTATACGAACGATCATATCGCCTTTGGCGTCGCTGTACATCATCTCTCCGCCTACCTGGCCTGTAAGGATGCCGTTTTCAGCATGAAGGAAGTTTGAAAAATCTGCATTGACCCTAAGTCTTTCACAGGCAGGCTTTGTTGCATTCCTGAAACCGCCTGAGAAACATACAACCGTATATCCTCTCTCTTTGAGTCCTGACACTACTTCAGCAGCCCCGGGCATCATAGGCAGGTCACTACAGATCGCATTGACCTTCTTCTCTTCCAAACCTTCCAGCAGAGCTACCCTTGCTCTCAGTGATTTGTAAAAGTCCAGCTCTCCGGTCATCGCACGTTCAGTGATCGCCGCAACCTGATCTTCAAGCCCAAGCGGCGCTGCCAGGAAATCGATAGTCTCTCCATCCATCAGAGTCGAGTCAAAGTCAAATACTGCCAGTTTGGACATCCAGTTCACCCCTTTCTCTCCAGCTCGTTCCTCCACTTCCAAGGGGGAACACATATATCAAGCATAAACTACCCAAAGTATGTCTTCCTACTCAGGAGAGTAGATACGAGAGGGAAATGTGTTCATTACACTCTATGTTAAATTTGGATAAAATTATAGCCAATTAATCCAAAATCCCAGTAAAAGGCACATTTCTAGATGTTTGAAACTTTCTGTAACAACTTATGTCAAGATAAACCGTTTATCACTGTAGAGGTCAACCCGCCACATGGTGCTTCGCTTGACCCGGTTATTGATATGATCAAAGCAAGCAACATTGCGGATAAGGTTTCAGGCTTTTCCTGCACGGACAACCCGCTGGCAAAGCTCAAGATGTCTGGCGTGCTCTCTGCGATCAAGCTCCAGCAGACATTCGTCAAACCGGTCATCGCCACCATGAGTATGCGAGATAAAAACAAGCTCTCTTTGCAATCTACCCTGCTTGGTGCCAATGACTTTGATTTGCGCTGTATCCTGGCGCTGACAGGTGACCCTGCAAAACTCTCGGATCAGCCTGAAGTAAAAGGGGTTGTGGAGCGTGACTCTACCCTGCTCCTAAGCATTATCTACCACCTGAACAATGGTGTGGACTACTCCAACAAAGCACTCAATCCTGCACCGAAACCGATCTATCCGTTTGCCGTGAGCAATGCTTATGCAAAAGATACGAAAAGACTGCAAAAGAAGATCGTGAAAAAACTTGATTATGGCGCAAGGGCAATCATTACACAACCTGTCTATAACCTTGATAATGCAAAAGAGCTTCTCAGTCTCTTTGAAGAAGCCAAAGAGATGAGTATCCGAGATACGGCAAAAGAGGCACAGCTGATCCTCGGACAGTTCCCCATCGTAGCGGCACGAACGGCAAACTTCATCCATGACAAAGTCCCGGGTATCTCTGTACCAAAAGAGATTATCGATGAGATGAACCTTGCTGCGATGGACGGAACCGAGAAAGAGAAAGAGGTAGGATTCGCCCTCTCCAAACGTATCTTTGATGAGATGATGGATCTGCACGGAAAAGTACACCTGATGACACATAACCGATTTGATCTGTGCTCGGAGCTGATCGGATAGAACATAAGTTCATATCATCACTCTTGTTCCACTCTCCCGAGCGGAAACGAGAGCAAAATCATTCTCATTAATATAACTTCAAAATAATATGTTATACTTTCTAAAAATAATTTAGGAGAAATTATGTCTGAATTAATGAAGTTCAAGCTTATCAACAAAATCGAGGGGCTGTCCTTTATCATCCTTATTTTTATCGCCATGCCGCTCAAATACGCCTTCGGGTATCCTATGGCTACCAAGATCGTGGGTATGATCCATGGATTGCTTGTCTTTGCCTTTATCTACCAGATCATCGAAGCGAAAAAAGAAGCTGGATTTACGATAAAAGAAACAGCACTCTATTTACTTCTTTCCCTGATCCCGTTTGGATCTTTCTATACAGACAGACTGCTTGACAAAAAGATCCTGGACATAGAAAACTCCAAGGTCAAAGCATAATAGCCATCAAGAGACGGGCACTGCATAATGTGCATCCCAGGCTACTTTAATCGGGGGATCATTAGAGAGTTTTAAAGACTATTTTTCCCGCCTCTACTACTCCGGCCTCTCCCTGACATGCCAGTGAAGGCAGAGAGATATAGTCACCGATGATCCTGGCTTGATGGAAATGGCCTTCTATAACCAGGTCCGCATCTTTATAATACTCCATGATCTGTGCCGCCCGCTCTTCAAAATCATTTAATGGATAACATATCTTTTTTTTGGCAAGTTTATCCATACGTTCATGAATAATAAGCTTCTGAAATGGTTTGAGGAGAGTTAAAGCAACTTTGTTTCTCAACACTTTGCAGTAGAGATCATACCAGAAACCTGCTGCATATTTATCTCCGTGAGAGAGCGCTGCTTTTTGGCCATTCAACGTTAAAAGGATCGGCTGCTCCTCACGGCTATAAACCTGAATATCCGGAAACAGTTCTTTCAGACAAAAATCATGATTGCCTTCAAGGTAGATGATCTCTATTTCTTTTGAAAGTATTTGTAAAAGTGCGATAGCTTCAGCAGAAAATGTCCGGATATAGTCGTTATGTCCGAAAAGCAGATCGAAGTTGTCCCCCATCAAAAAAAGCTGTGGGGTTTCTCTCTTTTTGGATGCTATCTTTTGAAGAAGTAGGAGAAAAGCATCTCCGTGGTGCGGATAGTGAGAATCGGCGATGAAGATAGCCCCCTCTTTTATCTCCTCATTCCTCATTCCTCATTCCTCGCTCCTCATTGAATTGCTTACGGCACGTATGCTATTGTCGGCAGTCCCATACCTTCAGGAAAACCACACATCAAGTTCGCAGCAGCCAGTGCCTGAGAACTTGCCCCGCGCAAAAGGTTGTCTATCGCAGCATTCACAAAGAGTGCATTGCCGTTCTTCTGCGCATAGATATCACAGAAGTGTGTCCCCGCCGTACTCTTGACATCCACCGGTTTTTCACGGATACGGATAAACGGATCGTCCTTATAGTGCTCCCTTAGCACCTCAAGCGGATCGATATCCTCTTGCAGCACTGCATAACATGAGACCAGTTCGCCGCGTGTGGCAGGGATCAGGTGCGGCACGAAATTAACCTGCATTTTTGCTCCGTGCACCTTCTCGATCTTTTCGGCGATCTCCGGACCATGACGATGTCCCAACGGATTGTAGGCGAAGATATTGTCATTCACCGTTACAAAGTGTGTTCTCTCACTCAACTTCTTTCCTGCTCCAGTCACTCCGGACTTTGCATCGACAAAAAGCGGTACATTGGTATCAAGATACGGAATAAACGGCAGGATACCTAGCAGTGTCGCTGTCGGGTAGCATCCCGGTCCTGCTGCAAGGTCGGTCTTTTTAAGTGCCTCACGGTAGTACTCTATAAGCGCATAGACCGAATTTTTCAGATGCTCCCTGTCTTCGTGTTCACAGTAGTGTGTTTCGTATGTATCAAGCTCCAGGCGATAATCAGCTGAAAGGTCCACGACTTTCACCCCTTTGCCCAGTATCTCTTTGGCAAACCCCATCGAAGCCTTATGCGGTAAAGCCAGAAACACCAGGTCACACTGCTCGACCACATCCTCAGCTGTAGCAGCCTCCACATTCATAGAGATCACATCCTCCAGTGACGGATGAAGCGATTCGATCATCGTATCGCCTGTTGTGGTAGCCAAATAGCTTAACTGAAACTCCGGATGGGTCACCAGCATCTTGACCAGTTCAAGCCCTGTATAACCGCTTGCCCCAACAACACCTACTTTTGTCATATTCGTTCCTTTTTCGTGCGTTACAAATTTTCGTAGGTCGGGGTGTCCTCACCCCGACGTTTGAATGTAGATCAATATATGCTGTTTTATTACGTATTAGTGTCGGGGTAGGGATACCCCGACCTACGTGAACAGAGACTCATAATATCTTCTAACTAAATATCGATCTCTTCATATCTTACTTCTTCGATATCATAGCTCTTGTCTCCGTTTGGCAGGGAAACCTTGATCTCCTCTCCCTCTTCTTTTCCGATCAATGCACGCGCTAAAGGTGACTGGATAGAGATCAGCATCTTTGCGGGATTTGATTCATATGCACCTATAACCGTATACTTCACCTCCTCATCCGTATCATGGTCAGTAAGCACTACCGTCGATCCGAAACTTACACGTGCATGCTGAAGCTTGGAGGGGTCAACTACCTGTGCCCGTCCTACAACATCCTGGAGTTCAGTGATACGTGCCTCCATCAGCCCCTGTTTTTCCTTGGCTGCATGGTACTCTGCATTCTCTTTGAGGTCACCCAGTTCTCTGGCCTCATCGATCACCTTTGCAATGGCTGCTCTCTCAACATTTTTGAGATGTTCAAGTTCGTGGGACAATTTTTTGAATGTTGCTTCAAGCATCGGCTCTTTTTGCACGACAGTTCCTTATAGTTGTTTTGGTAATGTTCTAAATTGAAGGTATTATACCAAAAGATTTATCTTTCTTAAGAAAAAGGTTATAATTTCGGAAAAAGAGACAGAGGATAAGTATGAAGCATATACTCGTAACGAATGATGATGGATTTGAGTCAAGAGGACTTCAGGCATTGGTAGAAGCACTGAAACCGCTGGGAAGGGTCACTGTGGTTGCCCCGACGATGGAGAAGTCAGCATGCGGGCACTCTCTCACACTGACACGTCCTCTCCGTTTCATCGAACTGGAGGATGACTTTTTCAAGCTTGATGACGGGACCCCGACCGATTGCATCTTCCTCTCACTCAACAAACTCTTTGCTGAGGACTATAAGCCGGACCTGATCATCTCCGGGATCAATAAAGGTGCCAATATGGGTGAAGACATCACCTATTCGGGAACTGCCTCCGCAGCGATGGAAGCGGTGCTGCAGGGCATTCCCGCGATTGCCATCTCACAGGTGTGTCATGACAAATGCCAAAACATCGATGACCACGGCTATGAACTTGCTCAACAGAGTATCGCTGAATTGGTAAAACGTATCTTTCAAGGGGACTTCCCTCTGCCTGAACGCAAATTTCTTAATATCAATATCCCTCCGATAAAACCTAAAGCATATAAAGGCTTCAAAGTGACGCGGGCAGGGAAACGTGCTTACGGCAATGATGCTCACGTGCACTGGAACCCCAGAGGCCATGAGTACTACTGGATCGGGCTGCCAAGGCTCGACTGGCACATTACGGAAGGGCATATCACCGATTTTGAAGCGATCAGGCAAAACTATGTCTCTATCACCCCTGTTCACCTGGATATGACAAGCCATGATGATATCGCAGCTTTGGAGGATTGGCTGTGAGATATGAACGCTGCCGTATGCTATTTGGAGATGAAGGCTTTGAGAAGCTTCAAAAAGCAAAGATACTTATCCTGGGGGTCGGCGGTGTAGGCTCTTATGCGCTGGACTGTCTCTATCGCTCCGGCGTCCGGGATATCACGATCCTTGATTATGACCGTTTTGATACAACCAATCAGAACAGACAGATCGGCTCAGAAGCCGTCGGTATGCTCAAAACCGAGCGCCTGGCTGAACTCTATCCGGGGATCAAAACGATCGAGCAGAAAATGGATATGGCATGGGTGGAAGCATTTGACTTTGAACCCTATGATCTCATCATCGATGCAGCCGATACGACCAGAGTGAAGATAGAGGTAGCAAAAAAGTACTATAAAAAGCTCATCATGTCTGTGGGCTCGGCCAAGCGTTTTGACACCAGCAAAATCGAAGTAGCAAGCATCTGGAAAACACACGGTGATGCACTGGCAAGAAAAATAAGAAATGAACTCAAAAAAACAAAGTTCAGCAGGAACTTTACGGTGGTCTATTCCCCCGAAGAGGATCAATGCAAGGTCAAAGGCTCCTGTGTCGCCGTGACTGGAGCCTTCGGTCTGACCGTCTGTTCAGAAGCGATCAAGAAGATACTCAAGTATTAGCAGATATTTTAGTAAAGATGCTCGCGTTTGAAGTACTCCTGCGGTACTTTACAAAGCGGACAGGCTTTCGGCGGTTTTTTACCGCGGTGGATATGTCCACACACCTCACAGACCCAGATCTCTTCCTCTTCGCTTTGGAAGAAGCCGTCATCGATCAAAGCCTGTTTCAGCGCTGCATATTCACGTTCATGTTCTACTTCGACCTTCGCGATCGCATTGAAAAGACGTGCAAGCTCCTTATGTCCTTCCTCTACTGCAATCGCAGCGAAGTTCGGGTACATTTCCGTATGCTCGTAGTGTTCACCCTCCATACCGGTTTCCAGATTATGCACCGTTGTTTCAAGTTCCTGGCCATCCACTATTTTGTGATAGGCTTTATACTCTGCTCTTGCATGCCACATTTCGTTTATCGCAGCTTCGCGGAAATGGCTTTCTACCGCATGCCATCCCTCTTCCCGCGCAATGTCGGCAAAGAGATCGTACTTATTACGTGCCATCGATTCACCAGCAAATGCTTTCATCAGGTTAACTGCTGTCAGGTTTTCCGTCGTACACTCCATCTCTTCACCGCAACAGACCAGTTTGCCGCCGCCTACACTCTGAACTTCCACTTCATTGCCGCAAACATTACATTTATACGTTTCGTACTGTCTCATCTTTATTCCTCTCCTTTTAATCTATTCAATACAACAAATGTATTCACTACAAGTATAACTTAAAACCTTGAATATCATCCATTTTCATATTGAATTATTTTAACTTTTTTAATTGTTTATAGAGGGCATATGGTGTTGTTCCAAGTGCGTTAGCCGCTTCTCTCATCCTGCTTTGCGGTGTTGCGTCAAAACCTTTTTCCTTTAAAAGTATGAGTGACTTTTCCAAATTGATTTTCTTCATAGCTGCGAGTTCCTCCAGTGCTCTTCTTCCCAAAAAACTCACTTCTGAAACGGTTGGTGCCCCTGCATTGCTTTTGGATTTAAGCGACTCATAGATAATTTTTGGCGAAATACTGTTTTGTTCCGCTATTTGCAGAAGTGTCTGGCTGTTGTTTGTTACAGTGATACCGTTCTTTTTCAATAACAGTGTTGCTTTTTCGATACTGACGCCTATACGCTGTGCAAAAGATTGCAGCGAAGACTCTTCTGCATGGCCGTAAGGCGGCGAGCCGTACTGATCTTCCCAGTATGTTTTGATATTCTCATTGATATCGAGTACCGTTTGTAAGGGCTGAATGCCCATGAGAGTACCCGCCACAAAAAAAAGATTGACAGAGAATGCGATTAAAAGCTCTTTTTTCAAAAGTGTGATCTCTCTGGCACTATTTTTAAGGTAGCTTGTCAGCGGCTTCCAGTTATAGTAGATATGCCAGACCGCCATCACCATAAAGAGGATCATTGACGTAATATGAATATCGCCATACTGGGTCTTTGTCAGGCCGAACATCTTCCAGTTTGCCCAGTAGGCCACTTTGCCTTTCGGAACGATATAAAGCATTATCCCTGTACTGCCCATCACCAACAAGGAGAAAGCCAGCGTAAGTGAAACAATCTTTTTCATCTATACTTTCCCTCTCATTGAACTGATCTCATTTTTCTTCCGGTGCCTGTTTAAAACGGCAGTCTCCCAAGGTGACGGTTTTCCCTTTTTTGATCTCGGAGAGGATATACTCCCACGTCGCTTCGACATCGGTCTCCGGCATCTCTCTTTCTATGATATTGAAGGCTTCATGCTCTGAAGTCTTTGTCCACTTCTCTTCGTAGATAAACTGCGTCAGTACCTGCATGCTATCCACTCTTTCTATATCCATCCCAGTTCGGCAAAGATCGGTTCCATCTCCAGCCACCAGTTCTCAAACCTCACTGCGATATCATTGATCGCTTCCTCTTCCTCTCTCCACTCTTTGAGTTTTTCAATGATAAGCGGTTTGCTTTCTTCGCTTACTTTTTCTGATTTTTGTACGTGTTGAATTACTTCTTCGATTTTCTGTTTCATTTGAAAACTCCTTTTCAGTTCTTATTGTAGTTGATTCTCTATTAAATTGTCAATAAGCTCTCTTGTGTAGAATACGTACTATTTTTACTTAATAAAACAGGAGCAAGTTCCATGTACCAGACACTGTATGGTTTTATCAAAAAAGAGTCATCTCCGGGCATCATCCTGATCATAGCCACGATCCTTGCTCTGATGCTTCAAAACGGACCTCTCTCCTGTTACTACACAGGCTTTTTGCATACGCATGTGGAGATCCGTTTTGGAAGCCTGCAGATCGCCAAACCCCTGCTCCTGTGGGTAAACGACGGGCTTATGGCGGTTTTCTTTTTCATGATAGGACTTGAAGTCAAAAGAGAAGTGATGGAGGGGCACCTCTCCTCAATGAGCCAGGTGATACTCCCGGCCGTTGCTGCAGTCGGAGGGATGGTCGTGCCAGCACTCCTCTTTGTCCTCTTCAATTATGGAGATGCATTTGCGATGAACGGATGGGCGGTCCCTACGGCTACGGACATTGCCTTTGCCCTTGGCATTCTCTCGCTGCTGGGTCCGCGGGTGCCTGCCTCGCTCAAGATTTTTCTTATGGCACTGGCGATCATCGATGACCTTGGGGCCATTATCATTATCGCTCTCTTTTATACTTCTGATCTCTCTACTTTGTCTATCACGATTGCGACTGTTGCTTTGATAGTCCTCTTTATGCTTAACCGTTTGCGTGTTGCAAAACAATCAGTCTATATTGTGGTGGGGATCGTACTGTGGGTTTCGGTCCTCAAATCAGGGGTGCATGCCACACTTGCGGGGGTCGCTCTGGCATTCATGATACCGCTTTATTCAAAAAATGAAAAAGGCGAAAAGTTTTCCATGCTTAAACATATGGAGCATGGTCTGCACTACTGGGTAGCTTTTTTTATCCTGCCTCTGTTTGCCTTTGTCAATGCCGGTGTGGACCTAAGGGAGATATCCCCCTCGGAAATGGTCGGAACAGTGCCAATGGGTATCATGTTCGGGCTTTTTATCGGTAAACAGCTGGGGGTGTTCGGATTTTCCTGGCTTGCCATCAAACTCGGTATCGCATCACTTCCGGCCGGTGCAAACTGGCGTATGCTATACGGTGTGGCTGTGCTTACCGGTATCGGATTTACCATGAGTCTTTTCGTAGATTCTCTTGCTTATGACGATAGTGATATCTACCACTATGCGGATAAACTTGCGATCCTCCTTGGTTCACTCCTTTCCGGAGTGGCAGGCTATCTTATTTTAAAAACAAAAAACCCTTAGAACCATACTCCGGATTCCCTTGTTACACTGCCACCGGACTAAACATATGCCGTTCTCCGGCATGAACGGAAGCATTATTTTACTCTCAATTTAAAGTAGTGCCTCTCCAGCAAAGGATATCCAATAAATCAAAAGCACCATTACGCTATAATCGCGGCACTATTATAGATCTGAGCGTTAAGAAGGATTGTGATGAGCGAAAAAAAAGCTGGATATAACCCAAAAGAGACAGAAGACAAGTACTATAAGATCTGGGAAGATCGAGGGTATTTCGAGATAGACGGTAACAAGGCAATACAGGAAAAAGCAGAAAACGGTCAAATGAAAACCTTTGCGATCATGATGCCTCCGCCAAATGTCACGGGGAGCCTGCATATCGGTCATGCATTGACATTTACGCTTCAGGATATTATCACCCGCTACAAGAGAATGGACGGCTACAAAACACTCTGGCAGCCGGGAACCGACCATGCGGGTATCGCGACTCAAAACGTAGTAGAGAAACAGCTGCTTGCAGAAGGTACAAGCAAAGAGGCCATCGGCAGAGAAGCGTTCCTTGAGAGAGTATGGAAGTGGAAAGAGTACTCAGGCGGTACGATCGTACACCAGATGAGAAAACTTGGTGTCTCTCCGGCATGGTCCAGAGGACGTTTTACGATGGATAAGGGGCTTAAAGAGGCAGTGAAAGAGGCATTTGTCCACCTCTACAATGAAGGGATGATCGTACAGAACAACTATATGGTCAACTGGTGTACGCATGACGGAGCGCTTTCTGATATCGAAGTAGAACACGAAGAGGTCAACGGAAAATTCTACCACATGAACTACCACTTTGCGGACGGCAGCGGTCATGTAACAGTGGCTACGACAAGGCCTGAGACCTACTTCGGGGATACGGCGATCATGGTACACCCCGAAGATGAAAGATATCAGGATATCATCGGAAAAGAGGTGATCCTGCCCCTGACTGACAGAAAAATCAGGATCATCGCTGATGAGCATGTCGACAGGGAGTTTGGAACGGGGATCGTAAAGGTAACACCTGCACATGACCAGAATGACTATGAAGTCGGCAAAAGACATGACCTTGAATTCATAACGGTATTTGACGAGAAAGGTATCCTGAATGAATACTGCGGCGAATTCGCCGGTATGGAGAGGATGGAAGCAAGAAAGCCGATCGTAGAGAAGCTTGAAGCAGAGGGTTATATCGTCAAGATCGAAGAGCACCAGCATCAGGTGGGACACTGCTACAGATGTAACAATATCGTAGAACCGTATATCTCCAAACAGTGGTTCGTACGCAGCGAAGTAGCGAAGAAATCTATCGAGAAAACCTATGCGGGAGAAGCAAAGTTCCACCCTGCGCACTGGCTCAACTCCTACAGAGCCTGGATGGATGAGCTCAGAGACTGGTGTATCTCCAGACAGCTCTGGTGGGGGCACAGGATCCCTGTGTTCTACTGTGATGAGTGCGGCCACCAGTGGGCGGACAAGCATGACAACCCTGAAGCGTGTCCACACTGTGCCGGCAGGAAGATCCACCAGGACCCTGACGTACTGGATACCTGGTTCTCCTCTGCTCTCTGGGCCTTCTCACCGCTTGGATGGGGCAATAACGGCAAAATGGAAGGGACCTACAACGACACTGACCTTGCAGACTTCTATCCGAACTCGCTGCTGATCACGGGATTTGACATTATGTTCTTCTGGGTTGCACGTATGATGATGATGGGCGAGCACTTCAGAGGTGAGCTGCCGTTCAAAGATATCTATATGCATGCGCTGGTACGTGATGAGCACGGAGCAAAGATGAGTAAATCCAAAGGGAACGTCATCGACCCGCTTGATATGGTCGAAGAGCACAGTGCGGATATCATCAGGTTTACCCTTGCCTTCCTTGCCGTTCAGGGACGTGATATCAAGCTAGGGGCAAAGAACCTTGAACAGTTCAGGAACTTTACCAACAAACTCTACAATGCATCCAACTTCCTTCAGATGAATGTGGATACCTTTGCCGATCTTAAAGATATCAAGATCAAGACACCGCTTGGAAAATATATGCAGAGCCGTCTGGCTAAAGCAGTCGAAGAGGTACGTGAAACACTTGAGAGCTACAAGTTCAACGAAGCGGCAAGCACGCTTTACCGCTTCGTATGGAACGAGTTCTGCGACTGGGGAATCGAGTACTCCAAGGCATCCAAAGCATCTATCGCAGAACTCGGTGCGATCTTCAAAGAGACACTGAAAATGGTATCTCCGTTCATGCCGTTCATCTCTGAACATCTCTACCACAAGCTCTCGGGTACGGAGCTTGAGAACGGTGAATCTGTCATGGTAATGAGCTTCCCGAAAGAGGTTCCGACAGATGCGGAAGCAGAAGCAATGTTCGCGATCATCGAAGAGGCGGTCACTGCGATCAGAAGAGCAAAAGTCATCATCGATATGGGTAACTCAAAAATCGCAAAAGCCTATGTCAAACTGGACAAAGAGATCGACACGACTGCAGCAAAACCATTTATCCAAAAGCTTGCAAAAGTGGAAGAAGTAGCGTTTGTAAATGAGAAGGTAGAAAATTCGGTTACAGACGTTTCTGACAATCTTGAGGTCTATATCCCGACAGAAGAGATCGATCTCAGTGCGATCATCGGGAAACTCAGCAAACAGAAAGAGAAGCTTGAAAAAGAGATCGGAAAGCTCAGCGGCATGCTGAACAATGAAAAGTTCGTAGCTAATGCCCCTGAAAATGTCATTGCAGAAAACAGAAAAGCGCTGGAAGATGCTCAGGCCAAGATGGAGAAAGTTCAGGCCGAGCTGGCAGGGTTCGGTGCGTAAGCAATTACACATCAAGCTATAGGTCGGGGTGCCCTCACCCCGACCTACGATCAAAGGAAGAAGAGATATGACACCACAAGAAGAAGCTTACAACCTTCTCATCAATAAAGAGTATGCCAAAGCCTTCACACGCTACACAGACCTTGCCGCACAAAAAGACCCGGTTGCTTTCTACTACCTGGGTTTCCTCTACTTCAGAGGATTCGGTGTAGACCAGGACAGCAGAAAAGCCTTTGATAATTACCTTGAAGCTGCCACCAGGGAGGTGCCTCTGGCACAGTTTGACACGGCGCTCATGCTTGAAAACGGCGAAGGGTGCGAACAGAACTTTTCGGAAGCGGCATTCTGGTACGAAGAGGCAGCGAAACGCGGCAATGTAGAGGCGTTTAACAACCTCGCAGCCATGTACAAAGAGGGCCGAGGTGTCCTTCAGGACTACCCAAAAGCATTTATCCTCTTCAAAAAAGCCGCCATGGCGGGCAACGCTTCAGCGCAATTCAACCTGGGAGCACTTTACGACCAGGGACTCGGATGCGAAGAGGACAAGGAGAAAGCGATCGAATGGTGCCGCAAAGCAGCCCATCAGGGCCATCAGAAAGCCAGGGATATCATCATGAGAATGCAAAATGAAGGAAAGATCGTCTTCTAATCCCTTTTAATGTAGCATATGCCGTGTAGAGACTATATGGCAATACAGCCAGCATACTTATAAACCAAAGCACAATCACCTGTCCCAGTTCACTGTATAAAAAGATGCCTATCAATATCACAGGAAACATAGCAATGGTCAGACTTTTGACAGAAAAATCATCCAGAACTTTTTCACTACTGCCGGCTAATGTATCAAACCAGTCTGCAAATAATTTCATTTATCATTATATATGAACAATCAAAACCACAAAGACTCTGTACCGGTACAGCTAGATTCTAAGTTTTCTTGCAAACTCCAAAGCCTGAGAGGTAGGTTTCTCTCCGGCAATGATCCTTGCAATTTCCTGTATCCTTTCCTTGTTATTCAGATCTTTTACTTCACTGGTCTGTTCCAGTTTATTGACAGCAAAATGCTGGTCGGCTTTGGCAGAAAGATGTGGCTGGTGGGAAATAGCAAAGATCTGATAGACGTTGGAGAGCTGAGAGATCAACGCTGCAATCGCAATGGATTCATCCCCGCTGACATTGGCATCGATCTCATCAAGGATCAGTACCCCTCCTCTGTTCTCCTTACCGATCGTAGATGCCATCAATGCCAGACGTACACGGTTAAACTCACCCCCGCTGAGCGTACCGGCTCCGGAGTTTCCAAGCAGTACATCGATCGTATCGCTTCCACTCTCACCAAACGGTTTTGCCGCAAAGGAGAAGCTGAGTGCAGGCAATTTGAGCGCAGACAGATAATCTTCAAGCCTCTTTTCGATCTCTTTAGCCTCTCTTTTTCGGCAGGAGGAGAGCTGCTGCGCCAAAATATGCAGCTCTCCTGCTTCCATCCGGATAAAATTCTCCAGCATACTTTTATCCTGCTCGATATTCCGGTATCCCGCAAGTTCTTTTCTCTTCTCCTCTTTATAGAGAATCGCCTCCTCTATCGAACCGTAACGGTTTTTGAGTGCGGTGAGGTCAGAGATCCTGTCCAGTATCTCCTCCACATTCATCTCTTCAAGCTCTTCGGCCAGGGATTCAGTCTCTTCAAAATCCGCTCGTACCTGGTTCATGGCATCAGTAAAAGCCGAAGCATCTTTATCCAGAAGCCGATAGACCTCCTGTACGCTTGACTCAGATTCGAAAACCCTCATTGCGCTTGCCATTGCCTCTTTGATCTTGTCGATGCGTGAGAGCTGCTGCTTGACCTGCATCAGCTCCTCATCCTCTCCTGTTTTGGGGTCAATCTTTTCGATCTTCTCGACCTCATAGGTAGCGAATTCGATCAGTTCGGCAAGTTTGGCTTCATCTTCTTTGATTGTATTGAGCTTGAGCAGCTGGTTTTGATAAATCGCATAACGTTTTTTGTACTCTTTTAAGAGTTTTTTGTATGTTTTGTCTTTTGCCAGCAGGGAATTTTCTATCATTGCCAGAAGTTTTTCAGACTCAAAACCACCTCTGTCCCGTACGCTCAAGTACTGCACATAGGGGGCAAACAGCTCTCCCAACGCCTTTTTGGAAATATTCTGCCCATCGATATAGTGACGCACTTTCTCTTTTTTCAGCGTCTTGATCGTCACCTCTTCTTCAAGGCTGTATGCTTCATTTTCCATCTTCTCCGGTTTGGCAAGATTGACTTCACACAATGCCGCTGCGCCCGGCGTGTTGTAGCCAAAACTTGAGAGTATAGCAGACATCAATACCGATTTTCCCGCACCGCTGGGCCCCGTAAAAGCCACCAGCCCTTTCTCAAACTCCACTTCAACTTCGGAAAATGTGACAAGTTCACGAAGATATAGACGCTCGATCAATGTCTGTCTCCCCATGAGAGCTTTTCTCTGAGTACAGAGAAGTAGTTCCGCTCTTTTCTATGTAGAAGCCTGGCGCCTCTCTTGGCTCCCTTGATGACCAGGACATCACCTTCAAATATCTCATAGGCATCCTGTCCGTCGATCATAGCGATCACTTTTTCATCCGGAGAACTGAGTTCCAGCGTAAAATCAGCAGGCACCACTAGCGGGCGCTGGGTCAAGGAGTGCGCCATGATCGGCGTCAGGATAAACGCCTCGGTCAACGGGTACATGACAGGTCCTCCCGAAGCCAGGTTATAGGCGGTAGATCCCGTTGGGGTTGCGACGATCAATCCGTCACCTTTATAACTGTTGAACATCTCTCCGTCGATCGCTGCATTGATCTGTGCCATTTTCGAAATCACGGGACGGCTGATCACCACGTCATTGAAGGCAAAAAATTCCTTTTGTTTTCCGGAAGCTTTACGGATATACCCCTCGATCATCATCCGTTCATCAACGCGATACTCACCCTCAAGTAACTGCTCCAGGAACTCCTCTACCTCATCGATCGTAATATCCGCCAAAAAACCGAGATTGCCTGCGTTGATCCCCAATACGGGCTTGCGATACTCATAGCTTCTTCTTACCAGGGACAACAACGTACCGTCACCCCCCAAAGAGACTAAGAAATCTGAACACTTGCACATCTCTTCAAACGCTATTCCTTCACAAGCGATCATCTTTGCGGAGGGTTGCGATAACAGTACACGGATTCCTTTCGCTTCAAACTGCCCTTTGATCTGTTCAAACAACGGTTTGATCTCAGGGTAATCAGGTTTCAGTATAAAGCCTGCGGTTTTTATCTGTGCCAATCTTTCCAAACTATGATGCTCCATCATTTTAATCTCTATTAGAATAGCATAGTTTTGCTTTGTCAGTTTTAGTAGCTACTCTGCTTATTTTGTATTTTATATACTTTTCAACTATGAGGGTAAAAATGTGTCATATTGTCATATTCATGATGACCATTATCAACCTTCCGCTTCATCAAAATGATACATTTCATTTTAAAGATTTTTATACTATATTTCTGCTAAAATTTCGATACTAAATATAAAAAGGGAGAAAAGTGCAACCGCCTAAAGGTTTTGGAAGCAGATATTTCACACTGGCTTCTATCCTGACTTACAGTGTTCAGAAAAAACTGCAGAACCAAACCGTCAAGGCTGCTTCCCTTTTTGCAAAAAGAGTCTCAAAAGATCTGGAAGAGATCGATGAGAATGATCCTCCCTCAGATCTTTTGGACTGCCTGCTTAGCTTGAACGCCAAGCCTTGCAACTGCAACTGTTACTACAAGCTAAGAACCAGAATTATTTTAAAGATCAACCATTTCATTCCCAGATGTCCTTACTATACTACATGGTTCGCATTTAGAAGAACCGGTGTCCACCCTCCCCGCATTATACTTTAATCCATCAAAAACAAACTATATCAAAACCAACACTATATAAAAATATCAAAGGATAAAGTAATGTCTACAAAAAGCTATGTTGTAGGATTTCCAAGAATCGGAGAGCAGAGAGAGTTAAAAGAATCCCTGGAGAGTTTTTGGGCAGATAAGTGCTCATTTGAAACAGTAAAAGAGGTAGCAAGCGAACTGAAAAGTAGACACTGGAACTACCAGAAAGAGGCGGGCATAGACTGTATCAGCTCAAACGACTTCAGTCTCTATGACACGATGCTGGATACGGCGGTTATGGTAGGTGCCGTCCCTAAAAGATTTCAAACACTGAAAGGCGAGACGCTCTATTTTGCTATGGCTAGAGGCAATCAAGGCAATGTGGCTATGGAGATGACCAAGTGGTTCAACACCAACTACCACTATATCGTTCCGGAACTCAACCTTGAAGACGAATACCGCTTACACAGTGAGAAGATCATCAATGAATACAGAGAGGCAAAAGCCCAGGGGGTAAAAACAAAGATCAACTTCATAGGGCCTATTACTTTCCTTGGACTCTCAAAAAGAGTGGACAGAGGAGATACTTATGCACTCCACTCCAAAATCTTACCGGTTTATGAAGAACTGCTAAGAGAGATCTCTGCACTTGATGACACGATCACCCTGCAGATCGATGAGCCTATTTTTGCCAAAGACAATGAATCTAAAGTACTCAGTCTTATCAAGCCGACCTATGAGCGTTTATCTGCGGTATCGGACAACATCGATATCATTGTGACCACCTACTTTGAGCACTCCAATGAAGCAACAAAAATACTGGTCAATACACCGATCTGGGGACTAGGACTTGACTTTTTATATGGTCCGAAAAACAGCGAATCTCTGGAACGCATTGCCCAAAGCGGGAAAAAACTGATCGCCGGTGTCGTGGATGGCAGAAATATCTGGAAAAACGATATCCAAAACACATTAACACTGTTGGAAAAGATCGCCAAGGTCGTCTCCAGAGAGGATATCCTCATTTCCTCATCGTGCTCTTTGTTGCATACTCCGTTTACACTGAAGTATGAAGAGAAGATGGAAGCAGAGGTCAAGAACTGGTTGAGCTATGCGGTGGAGAAACTGGATGAAATATCACTCATATCAAAGCTCTTCTTCGAGGGTGAAGAGAGCCTGAATGAGAGCGAAAAGAGCACACTGGAGCAGAACAGAGAGGCCAGTGAGAGCAGGAGAACTTCTGCAAGTATTCACGATCAAAAAGTGCAAAACAGAGTGGCAGACTTCAAGAAACTCTCCAGAGAGGGAGCCTATGAAGAGCGGATCAAGATCCAAAAAGAGCGTTTGGGCTACAAGGAGCTGGCGACAACCACTATCGGTTCTTTCCCGCAAACCCCTGACGTGAGAAAAGCAAGAAGGGATTTTAAAAACGGGGTAATCTCAAAAGAGGAGTATGAAGCGCAGATGAAAGCCTATATCGATGAGTGTGTCGCGTTTCAGGAAGCGTGCGGCCTTGAGATCCTGGTACACGGTGAACCGGAGAGAAACGACATGGTCGAGTACTTCGGAGAGCAGCTCAGAGGATACGGCTTCAGCCAGAACGGCTGGGTACAGAGTTATGGAAGCCGATGTGTCAAGCCGCCCTTTATCTATGGAGATATCAGCAGACCGAAACCGATGACCGTAGGCTGGAGCACCTATGCGCAAAGCAGGACAGAAAGACCTATGAAGGGGATGCTCACTGGTCCTGTGACGATACTCAACTGGTCATTTGTCAGGGATGACAAACCCAGAGACGAAGTCTCCAAGCAGATCGCTGTCGCGCTGAGTGACGAGATCGATGACCTGCAAAAGGCCGGTATCAAGATCATCCAGGTGGATGAAGCGGCATTCAAAGAGGGGTATCCCTTAAGAGATGAAAATATCAAAACCTATGAGGAGTGGGCAGTCCGGGATTTCAAGATCGCCGTAAGTTCTGCCAGGAAAGAGACGCAGATCCATACCCATATGTGCTACAGTGAATTCAATGACATTATCAAGACCATTGAAGCGATGGATGCGGATGTCATCTCGATAGAGACAGCAAGAAGCGGGAACGAACTGCTCAAGATCTTTCAACAGATCAGCTATAAGCAGGAGGTCGGGCCGGGAGTATACGATATCCACTCTCCGAGAGTACCAAGTGTCGACGAGATTGTAAAACAGATCAAACTGCTGCTTGAAGTCCTCCCCAAAGAGCAGCTCTGGATCAACCCTGACTGCGGCTTGAAAACCAGAAAATGGGGAGAGGCAAAACCGAGTCTCACCAACATGGTAGAGGCGGTAAAAATCGTTCGAAGTGAATTGGAGGATTAATATCCATTTGACCTTTCAGGTTCCTGTAGATAGATACAGGAATCTCTTGAAGTCTCCGCTTCCTAAAAAGTTAAAGTTCTTTCACTCTCTCAGGACAGGGAAAATGGAGAAAAACTATTCTATACTTTTATAAAACATTGATACTTGAATGATCCTATCAGAAGGAATAAAAATATGAGGCTCTGGTCACTGCACCCTGAATATCTCGATACCAAAGGGCTTGTAGCTTTATGGAGGGAAACGCTTCTAGCACAGAATGTCCTTGCAGGCAAGACAAAAGGATACAAAAAGCATCCCCAGCTTGACCGTTTTAAAACCGCTTCCAATCCGATGGGAGCTATCGCAGAGTACCTTGGGAACATTGCCGAAGAGGCGGACAGGCGAGGCTATCACTTCGACAGGACAAAAATCAATGAAGAGATTTTTCAGGAAAAAATAAAAGTCACTGATGGCCAGATAGAATATGAGTATGCCCATCTCCTCAATAAACTAAAAATACGTGACCAGGAAAGATATAAAAGTTTTTCAAATATCAAAACGTTGAAAGTCCATCCTCTTTTTGAAGTTGTAAAAGGAGAGATCGAACCGTGGGAGATCCTGTAATCTATTTTTTTAGAGTGCCTGCCAACATCATCACTCCCAAAGCCGCAGCACCCACGACAAGCCCCACCAGCAACTCACCGAAAATAAACGGAATCACCGCTACCCATTCATGAATCGTATGGGAGTTGTGTACGAAGATTCCTCCTGCCACAAGTAGCATTGCCAGTGTACCGATAACAGTAAGCCCTTTGATCACCTTCGGCAGAGAAAGTACGAAGAACTCTCCCACTTTGCTTTCTCCGTCATTCAGTGCGATGAGCTTATACCCGAAATCATCCATGCGTACCAACAGTGCCACCAGACCGTAAACCCCGACAGTCGCCAAAAAGGCGACGAATGTCACAGCGGCTATCTGTACGATGAGCGCTTCAGTCGCCACGGCACTCAGTGCAATGATAATAATCTCTATCGAGAGGATAAAATCGGTCATAACGGCAGACTTGATCTTCTCTTTCTCCTGTGCCAGTATCTCTTCATGGGTAAGCTTCTGCAGACTCTCTACTTTGTGCTGTTTCCCGTGCGGTGCAAAATACTCAAAGATCTTCTCTGCCCCCTCATACGCCAGGTAGACCCCGCCTACCATCAGGATCGGTACTATGATCCACGGCGCAAAGGCACTGAGCAAAAAAGCAAAGGGAAGGATGATCGCTTTATTGACAAAAGAGCCTTTGGTGATTGCCCAGAGTACCGGAAGCTCGCGTGAAGAGGCGAACCCCGAAGCCTTCTCCGCATTGACCGCCAGATCATCCCCGAGTATCCCCGCGGTTTTTTTCGTCGCCACCTGTGTCATCGTTGAGACATCATCCATCAATGTGGCGACGTCATCCAAAAGTGCGAAAATTCCTGTTGCCATATCTGTCTTCCTCAATGCATACGTATTATCTGGCCGATATTCTACCATTTTCAAACTCTTAAACAACAATTGGATATAATCGCGTCACTATTCAACATACAGGACAGGAAGCGACGTGAGAACACATTATTGTGCCCAAGTAAATGAAACACATATCGGTGAAGAGGTTACCGTAGCAGGTTGGGTTTCCAGCCGTAGAGACCATGGTGGACTGATCTTTATCGATCTGAGAGACAAAGATGAAGTGGTGCAGTTGGTATGTGACCCTGCAGACAATGCAGACGCACACAAACTGGCTGAAGAGGTAAGGGATCAATTTGTACTGATCGCTACAGGTAAAGTAAGAGCAAGAGGAGAAGGGCTTGAAAACCCGAAACTCAAAACAGGTAAGATCGAGATCGTTGTAGATAAACTAACGATAGAGAACCGCTCCAAACCGATGCCGTTTGATCTGAATGACGATAAGGTCAATGAAGAGATCAAACTCAAGCACAGATACCTTGAGCTCCGTACGCAAAAGTCTTACGATATTTTCAAGCTCAGATCAAAAGCAACCATCGCTGCACGTAACTCGCTTGATGAGCTCGGCTTCCTTGAAGTGGAGACACCGATCCTTACCAAATCTACGCCGGAGGGTGCCAGAGACTACCTCGTACCGAGCCGTGTGCACCATGGTGAGTTCTATGCACTTCCGCAGTCTCCGCAGCTCTTCAAACAGCTTTTGATGGTCAGCGGATTTGACAGATACTTCCAGATCGCAAAATGTTTCAGAGATGAAGACCTGAGAGCGGACAGACAGCCTGAATTTACACAGATAGATGTCGAGATGAGTTTCTGTGAACTTGAAGATGTGATCGAAGCAGCTGAAAAACTGATCCATGATGTATTTACCTCATGCGGATTTGATATTCCTGCGACCTTCAAGCGTATGCCATACTCGGAAGCGATGGAGAAATACGGTAGCGACAAACCGGACATGCGTTATGACCTGGCAATGGTAGATGTGATCGATATCTTTGAAAGATGTGACAACGAGATCTTCTCAACGATCGCGAAAACACCTAAGAAGAACCGCATCAAAGCGCTGCGTGTTCCGAAAGGTGATGAGATCTTCTCTAAGCGTCAGATGAAAGGCTTTGAGGACTATGTACGTAAGTTCGGTGCACAGGGTCTTGGGTACTTCCAGATGAAAGAGGATGGTCTCAAAGGACCATTGACGAAGTTCTTCACGGATGAAGATATCCAGTTGATCATCGACAGATGTGAGCTTGAAGTGGGTGATGCGGTCTTCTTCGGTGCAGGAGATAAGAAACTTGTATGGGACTATATGGGCAGGTTCCGTATCTATCTGGCAGAGACGATGGAGATCATCCCGAAAGATACATTTGAGTTCCTATGGGTGACCGATTTCCCTATGTTCGAAGTAGAAGATGGTGAAGTAAAAGCGCTGCACCACCCGTTCACACAGCCGAAGTCGCTTGACTATGAAGATATCGAAGATATGGAGTCTATCGCTTACGATATCGTACTTAACGGTGTCGAGCTTGGCGGTGGTTCGATCCGTATCCACAAAGAAGAGGTACAGTCAGAGATCTTCAAACTTCTCGGCATCAGCGAGGAAGAAGCGCAGGAGAAATTCGGATTCCTCCTGGATGCACTGAAGTTCGGTGCGCCGCCGCACGGCGGATTTGCGCTTGGTCTTGACAGGCTGATCATGCTGATGACAGGGGCATCAAGTATCCGTGAGGTCATCGCATTCCCTAAAACACAGAAGGCACAATGTCTTTTGACCGAAGCACCGGATGCAATAGATGCAGAGCAACTTAAAGAGCTCAGCCTCAGAATCCGCCAACAGCCTGCTTCATAACCCGCAGGAGCAGACCTGTGTGTCTGCCCTTCATTCCGCATCAACATACAGGTCTGTCTCTACCTCTCTAAAGGACTTACAAATTTTCCTTTGTTCATCTATTTTCTCGTCCCAGGCGGGGGTTTGGTTGCTCAATTTAAACGTTCCTCTCGCTTGTATAATCAACTGATATATCACATGCTCTGTATGGATTCCCAAATACAATTTGGGAAACAGTAACTTCTAAATTCATCTAGTAGTTGTCTCATGAAATTGCCTTAGTCTTTTTGTATATAAAGCAATTTATGTTCCTTAACTTAGTTTTGAATTACCGTGATAAGAACCTCGCAAGCAATAAATTTGAACCTTTATATGCTATAATATTGAGAAGCAATATAACATAACATCTACTGTTGTGGTACATTTAGGAAAAATAAATGTTAATACCTTATGAAAAACATTGTTCATTAGAACAATTTAAATTTAAATTACTTGAAAATGGACATACTGATAGTTTTTTTCAAATACATAGACATGATTATTATGAGATAGTTTATATGGCGGATTCGACTCATAAGCAAATACCCTTAACTAGAATTCTAGCATCTAA
>JBEWPY010000079.1:0-8308 GCA_047689495.1 Candidatus Sulfurovum profundilacunae
AAAAAGTGGAAGCATAAAAGTGAAACGGGTGGAAAGGTTGAGTGAAATCTACAGCAATGCATAGAGTTTGTCGAATCCCTCTTCATTGTTTACAAACTGGTAACTTTTTTGTCCATCGTACACATCTATACTGGCTTTACTTATATCAATTCCGATATACTGCATCTTGTAATACCTTGTGTTGGATTTTAAAGGATTACATTGAGGGTTATTCTTGGTGAACTTTGCCTTGTACTACAAGCTAGACATTGTTGGTCTGCTTTTTATTCCGTTCAAGTTTTTAACCAAGGGTGACCTATCTACGTGACAAGCTATAAAATATCTCTTTTTAGGACAATCAACGTAATACAGGTATCTTATGCTTTAGGTCGGGTCGATCTACCCTCGATATCCTTTAATATTTACAGAGAAAAAAGCTAACTTTTTTCTCTGTATTTTATTATACAAGGTCGGGGTACCCTTGCCCCGACATGATCATGGGATGCCGTTTTGTGTCTGTGTCGGGATGAGGGCATCCCGACCTACGGTGCTCTCTTCATCTTGGGTACGAGAGAAATAAAACCTTTGGAATGAACTCATCTGAAATATAAAATAATGGTAGCAAAAGGGTAGTGTAACTAGAAAAATACAGTGTAAAAGTGAGAGTAAAAAGTATAAAAAAGGGCTTTTAGGGCAGGGCAGAAGCTTACGCTTCTACAGCCACCTCTTTGGCAGTACCTTCCCAGATACCGTGTTTGGTACAGTAACCGTGCGCTACAAGGTTCATCTTTTTGCCTGTCGGGATTACTGTAAATGTAGTGGTGTTATGTGCTTTTGTATTGCCCAGTGTTCCCGGTACGTACGTTGCTTTTGCAAGGAGAGTATCTCCGTTGAAAAGGGATACAGACTCGATGTAGTGGTCAAAATCATCCGGGTGTGTATATTCGTTCCCCATTTTTACCGTTACTTCGAACGGTTCACCTGCTTTTGCAGTGTCTGCACAGTGGATGAATGGAGAGTGTCTGTCGATAAGGTCTTTTTTCGCCTCTCTGTCGATCTCTGAAATGTCTTGGTATTTGTTTATTTTTGGCATATTTCTTCCTTTTTAAGATTTTGCGAAATTATTATAACATAAAAGAAATACAAATAGGATAATAATTATCTTATTTAGATATTTTTATGAAAATAGTTGAAACGGGGGGATACTCTCCCCTGTATTGAGGGAGTGTAAAAAGGAGATCAGGAAGCCTCTGTATAGAGATGCTTCGCTTTAGATACGTGGAAATTGAGCCCGATCTCTTTTTCTGATACGCCAAGTGCAAGCGCTACCATTTGCGGCATGTGCAAGACAGGCAGTTCTACATCACGTCCAACTACTTTGCCTACATCATCCTGGTAGGTATCCATCTTGAGGTGGCACAGAGGGCAGGGTGTCACGACCATATCTGCATTGTTGTCGATCGCATCCGTAAGCGCGTTACCGGTGAGTATCTCGGACGTATGGTTCGCCTGAAGCTCCACGTGGAATCCGCAACACTTGTTCTTGCTCTCATAGTCTACCGGATGTCCTTCAAGCGCATCGATAAGGCTGTCCAGGGAAGTAGGAACGTATGGATTCTCTCCGCCGTTGCTGTGTGCATGCAGTTCGGACGGCCTGATGTTGTGACATCCGTAGAATGGTGCGATATTGAATCGGCTCAGCGGCGTGACTACTTTCTCTTTGATCGCTTCAAGGCCGTAATCATCGATCAGGGCATAGAGAAAATGTTTGATCTCTGAAGTCCCTTTGTACTCCAGACCCACTTCCGCAAGCTTCTCGTTGACTCTTGCCTTCAGTTCAGGGTCAGTATCGAGTGCATGTTTCGTCATCGCAGAGTTAAGCTGACAGGTATTGCAGATCGTGATCATGGTAAGACCGAGCTTCTCTGCATAACAGATATTTCTGGCATTGAGTACGTGCGACAAAAACTCATCAAAGTCCTGAAGGTGGCTGGCGCCGCAGCAGCTTGCCTCTTCAAGTATCTCGATTTCTATCCCCAGCTTATCAGCTACAGCGAGTGTAGAGGACAGCAATTCGGGGGTGGACTGCTTGGCAGTACATCCTGTAAATAGTGCATATTTTAACTGGCTCATCTTTTCTCCTTATAGCTTGTTGGTTTGTGATATTTCGATCAGTTTTTGAACTTCATCCAGATTTTTGATCTTCGGAATACTGTTGATGAACGGCACACCGGAATGCCAGTGGATCTTCCCTGCTTTCATCATCTTCATTGCCGTCTTCAAGTGCTTGTGCATACCGAGGATCCCTTCAGAGTAGAGAACGATATCCGCTTCATCCAGATAGCCTGTCTTCTTCATACCCCTCAGGAAACCTTCCGCATGTTTCGTGGCTACGTTACGCTCAGCGATGCCGTGCTCGAACTGCATATTGTGCAGTTTTGTGATCTTCTCGATCGGATTGATCTCTTTCGGACAAGCCTCCGCACACTCAAAACACTTCACACAGTCCCAGACACCGACACCGGGTTGAGCCGTGAGTTCCAGCCTCTCCTGTCCGGCTTCGTCACGCGTATCGATAGTGAACCTGAAAGCTGCTGTCAGTGCTGCAGGTCCGAGAAAGTCCGGATTTGCCTCAAGTGCAGGACAGGCATAGTGGCAGCTGCCGCACTGGATACAGAGGTCAGAATCAAGCATCGCATTAAACTCTGCGACAGACTGCTTTGTTTCATGTTCCGGGTTCGGGTCGATATCCGCCACGACGTAAGGAGTCACATCCGCATGTTTCTGCCAGAAGTCGCCTTTGTCGATGATCATATCCTTGACGGCGCGTTTTTTGCTCTGCGGTTCAAGTGTGATATCATTGTCAAAGAGGTCAAGCAGCTCGATCGCATTCTGTTTACAGGCAAGGACCGGCTTGCCGTTTACTTTGATCGCACAGGCACCACAGATACCGTGTCTGCATGAACGTCTGTAGGAGAATGACCCGTCGTGTTCCCACTTGATACGGTTCATTACATCCAGGACCAGATCATCTTTTCCCACTTCCATCTCATACTGTTTTGTATAAGGAAGATAGTCTGTCTCAGCGTTAAATCTGAACGCTTTGATGGTTACTTTTCTTGTATCGTTATTTTGCATCGGTTCTCCTCCTTAGTATGATCTTTCTTTTGGTTCGAACTTGCCCAGCATAACATCACCCCATTCAGTCGTAATATTGTAATCTTTATCCATATAGGCATAGGTGTGTTTCAGGAACTTCTCATCGTCACGCTGAGGAAAGTCTTCACGGTAATGGCCGCCGCGGCTCTCTTCACGGATCAATGCACCGGCAACGATAAATTTGGAGAACTCAAGCATATGTCCAAGCTCCAGCGCCTCCTGAAGGTCCGTGTTGTAGGTATTGGACTTGTCGTCGATACGGATGTTTTTAAATCTCTGGAGAAGCGCATCGATACTTGCAAGCTGTTGCTCCAGTGACTCTCTGGTCCTGAAAACGCCTGCATTGTCTGTCATTCCTGCCTGGAGTTCAGCTCTCAGCCCGCTTACGCTTTCGTTGCCGTTGGATGTTTTGATCCTGTTAAGCTCTTCGAGCATTGTGTTTGCATCCTCAAGCGTCGCTTTTTTAAATTCGATGCCTTCATCGAGTTTTTTCACCATATTCTCACCTGCATGGCGGCCGAAGAGGAGGGCTTCCAGAACCGAGTTCGCACCGAGTCTGTTTGCACCGTGTACCGATACACAGCTGCATTCACCGGCTGCATAGAAACCTTCCACGGTCTCTTTCGGGTTCTTGCGTACTTCACAGTTGATCGTCGTCGGGATACCGCCCATAGAGTAGTGTGCCGTTGCAGAGATATGGATCGGCTCTTTCAGCATATCCTGCCCCTGGAAGGCGATCGCCAGCTCTCTCAGCTCGGGAAGCCTTGTCAGAATAATTTCGGGGTCCAGGTGCGTCAGGTCGATGTTCACCGACTGGCCGTCTTTGCCGACACCTTTCCCCTGGCGTACCTCTTCCATGATCGCTCTGGATACGACATCGCGGGAAGCGAGCTCCATGGCATTGGGCGCATATTTGGTCATAAATCTCTCGCCTTCGGAGTTAAAGAGGCGTCCGCCTTCACCGCGTGCCGCTTCGGAGATCAGGACACCGGAACCACCGAGCCCGCTCGGATGGAACTGGACGAATTCCATATCTTCAAGGGGAAGGCCGTGACGTGCTACGATAGAGAGGGAATCGCCGGTATTTGCGTGTGCATTGGAGTTGAACCTATAGGCTCTGGCATGTCCTCCCGTCGCGAACATCACTGCTTTTGCATTGAAGATCGCCGGTTCAGAGTTGCGGATATTGTACGCGGCTACACCGTATGCTTTGCCGTCTTCATAGAGAAGGTCAGCGGCATACCACTCGTCGAACACTTCGATCCCTGCGCGGAATGCCTGTTCGTAGATCGCCTGAAGTACTGCAAGGCCTGTTCTGTCTTTTGCGTAACAGGCTCTTGGTTTACTCTGGCCTCCAAAAGGCCTGATCGCGATATTTCCCTCTTCGTCTCTTGAAAATGCAGCCCCCATCCGTTCTGCCCATCTGATCGTTTCAGGTGCTTTGGAACACATGAGTTCCACGGCATCCTGGTCAGCGAGGTAGTCCGAACCTTTTACGGTATCAAACTCATGAAGTTCCGTCGAGTCCTCTGCTCCAAGCGCAGCATTGATGCCTCCCTGTGCGGCACCGGAGTGGGATCTCAGCGGGTGAAGTTTTGTAATAACAGCTGTCTTTTTGCCTGCTTCGGTAAGCTCTTTGGCAGCAGCCAGGCCGGCAAGTCCGGCCCCGACGATCACAGCATCATATTCGTAGATTTTTACATCCATAACGGCTAGTCCTTTTGTGTAGAAATTACATTGATTATAACTAAAAGTTAATTAAGTTCAATGTGTTTTTCGGGGGTGATGAAGAGACATGAAGTGAAAGTGTTACGAATAACGTCACTTGAAAGGAACAAATGACGGGAAGCGTTTGGCAGTTAAGCAGCCGCCGTTTGACTTGACTCAGGAAAGTCTGATGATAAGATAATCTGCAGGGCGATATCCCTCCCCATGACTGCTTCGATCGCTTTCAGGTTTTGAGTGAACATATCAAAAACGGCTTCATTCTCGACGATAAGAATCTCTGCACCGTGATCCAGTGCATCGAGAAGCGTCGTACCGGCTTTGAGAAGCGCCAGGTTTCTATTGTCTTCCAGGATAGAGAGTCCTGACAGCTTTGAATTCCTGTCAAAGTCGATCACAGTGGCGCCGGCTTTTTGGATATCTTCAGATATTGTGCTGTTGGTCACGTCCCCACCGCAGTAATAGGCAACCTTTTTCCCTTCGATACTTTCAACCGTGTGAGGGAGACGTTTTTGTGAGTCTTTCTGCTCTTTTTGGTTTTTATCTTTCGGCATGATCTTTGCAAGAAGGAGTTCAAACACTGACGGCATGGCCTCTTTTTTCCCTTTTGCCATCTCTTTGAGGGCGTTAATCGTTTCGGTGTGGTCTTCGCCGTTAAAGAGATTATCTTCGAATTCGCAGTCAAAGAGCCCGGATTCAGCCTCGGCAACCGCTTTTAATATCTCCGCTTTATGCTCTGAGCCGTTCTCGATAAGCCGGTGTGCCAACAGGAGTACGGCATCCCCGATATAGTTACGGTTGAATTCCGACGTTTCGGAAGCATAATGGAGGACATAAAGGCTCTTGTAGTATTTCAAGTCTTCTTCACTGCAGTAGGGTTCCAGCAACGCATAGCTTTCCATGAAATCCTTGTCATTGAAACGAAGTCCGTTGTTTGAGCGGTAACTGTTCACGGGGTCTACCTGCAGTTCGGTTCCGAGTGCCTCAACGATATCTGTCATCTTCTCGTTTGCTGTAACCACAAGCCCGTTGATCCTGAAGATAAGCTTCTGCTTCGGAAATTCAAACATCTCGTTCTGCTCCTGGATCGCAGCGAGCAGGTCTTTTGCTTTTGCCTCTTCATCCATATGTACTGTGAAGTTTTTGTAGTAGGGGAGGTAGTCAGTCTTTGCATTGAAAAAAAATGCTCTTATCTGTAGTTTTATCACGTCAATCTCCTAATCTAATGCCCAGATTATAGCCAAGACTTTATTAGCATGAGGAATGAAAGTGTGAGGAATGAAAGGATTTTTCTCCATGACTGTTACAATTTTACCAAAAAGAGTCATTAAGAGAGGAAGGGTATGGTATGCTACAATTCCAGATATGAAAAAAATAGACAAAGAACAGTACCTTATCAACTCCCTGAGTTCTGAGCATATCGGTGACGATGCCGCAGTGATCGGAGATACGCTTTACAGTATGGATGCTTTTTTTGAGGATGTACACTTCAGGCGCGAGTGGATGGACCTGAGGCAGATCGCGCGTAAAGCGATGCTGGTAAACCTCTCGGATGCCATCGCGATGAATGCCAGGCCGAAATTTGCACTGGTAACCCTCTGTCTGCCCAAAGATATCAAAGCATTTGAGATCGAGCTGCTGACTGAGGTTCTGGAATCAACGGCGGGAGAGTACGGATGCGAGATCATCGGAGGGGACACCATCGGCGGCGATAAGCTCCATCTCTCCATCACGATCATTTCCCACAGCGACAACCCTCTGCTTCGTACAGGATTGAAGGAGGGTGACCTGCTTGCCTATACCGGGACGCTTGGACAAAGCAGAGAAGACCTTGAAGCGCTGATGCGCGGAGAAGAGATCGCTCAGGATGCAAGATTTTATGAACCTGTTCTCCGTTCCGAATTTGTTGAAAAGGCGAGACGGTTTCTCCGGGTGGGGATGGATATCTCAGACGGGCTTTTCTGCGATACGAACAAACTTCTTGATATCAATAAATATGGAAAAGAGGAGCTTCTCCCGATCAGCGACTATACAGGGCTTAGCGGAGAAGAGTTTGAAATGCTGATAGGGTTTGACCCACAACATCTCCAAGCTATAGAAAAGATCGCCAAAGAGACGGGAACACCGCTGACGATATATGCCAGGGCAGCGAAGAATAACAACCGTTATCCTTGCAAAAGCCATCACTTTTAATTTCACTTACTACTTTTCAAGTTCGATCTTCAGTGCAAAAAACTCCAGCAGGTCTTTCAGTGTGATGATGCCTACAATTCTGTGATTTTCGCTGACAAGCATTCTGCCGACCCCGTTCTCATTCATGATACGTATGGCATCCTGAACCGAAGATGCGGCAGAGATGGTATTGATAGGTGCGGACTTTTGTGCGACCTGGCCCACTTTGGAGCGTGTCCACTCTTCAGGCGGAACGGATTTGAGCGCTCCCAGTGTGATGATCCCGGAAATATCGCCGTGATCCGTTACCGGGAACATTTTGTAGTGATAGGGGTAGAGATATCGGTCGACGAACTCCTGCAGTGTGAGGTGTGAGGGTACGGTCACGGGGTTGGGATTCATGAATTCCCGTACATTTTTCCCCGCAAAAGATTGCTTGATCAGTAGCGACTGGTACGATGAGTTGGCAGCGCTGAAGAGGAAAGAACCGATAAGGATCCACCATATCCCTCCTATCAGGTTTCCCTGTACCATATGCATAAAACCCGTAATGATAATGAAGAGGGCGAAACCCACGCTGATACGTGAAGCCATGAGCGTTGCCCAGTGGAGATCACCTTTGGTCCACCAGAGGAGAGCGCGGAGGATACGCCCTCCGTCCGTCGGAAAGGCAGGCACCATATTAAAGAGGGCCAGAAGCAGGTTGATCACACTGAGATAGCCGAATATACCGATGGTCGGTATGGAGAGTTCCGCAATGGTCGCTACCTGATAGAGTGCGCCGAAAAGCACAGAGAGCAGCAGGCTGGCTATCGGTCCTGCAATCGCCATGAAAAATTCTGTTTTGGGATTGTCGGGTTCATCCTTCATCTCGGCCACCCCTCCAAAGATAAAGAGGGTGATCCCTTTGATATCCAGCCCGTACTTACGTGCTACCAGTGAATGTGAAAACTCATGAATGATGATGGAGACAAAAAGTCCCAGTGCCCCGATCACTCCCATGATCCAGTAGGTCTGCATACTCAGGTTCGGATAATAAGCGGGGAAAGCCCCCTCGGCAAGTGACCATATAACCAGAAAGAGAATGATGCCCCAACTGACATCCACAGATACGGTAAAGCCCAACAGCTTGAACAGCTCTCTTTTTCTTCTTAACATTTTAAAACCACCTTTCTGCTTTATTATAGCGATTTTTTTGCTGCTTTTTTCCCTGCAGTTTTGCCCAAATCCGTAAATAGAAAAACAAGCACAAATAAAAGATACCGTAAAATAA
>JBEWPY010000080.1:0-7993 GCA_047689495.1 Candidatus Sulfurovum profundilacunae
ATATTTGCCTTGAGAGAATATACTCTTTATGATCATTTTGCATATATTTGAATAGTTTAATAATACGCAATGAAAAAGAAAAACTTTTTTCATTTAAAGGGTCGTTGTTTTTCGGTTGCTCATTGCTCATTGCTCATTACTCATTTACTATTATCTGAATTTAAATGAGACGAGGGCAAAGAGGTTGGCAATCAGCGAGATCATCCAAAACCTAACGATGATCTTGTTCTCTGCCCACTTTTTCATCTCAAAATGGTGATGGATCGGTGCCATCAAAAAGACTTTTTTCCCGCGCAATCTGAAACTTCCGATCTGTAAGATCACCGAGATGGTCTCTATGACAAAAATAAGGCCTATCAGGATAAGCAGTATTTCACTTTTTCCAAGGATGGCAAGATATGCAAGGAATCCGCCGATCGCGAGACTTCCCGTATCGCCCATAAAGATCTCTGCAGGGTAACAGTTATACCACAAAAAGCCGAGAAGGCCGCCTGCAAGTGCTGCTGCCAATATCGTTACTTCCCCGACCCCTTTGATGTTCGGTACAAGAAGGTATTCTGACAGGATCGCATGTCCGGTAACATAGAGGATGACACCAAGCGAAACCAGGGCAATGATCGATGGGACGGTAGCAAGCCCGTCAAGCCCGTCAGTAAGGTTGACGGCATTGGTGGTCGCCAGAAAAACCAGTACCCAGAACGGTATCGCAAAGTAGCCCAGGTCAAAAAGCGGTGTTTTAAGAAACGGGACATAAAACTCTGTAGGGAAATCTGCCAGTAAGAGAATCCCTGTTGACAAGATAGCGATCAGTATCTGAAAGCCCATTTTGCCTTTTGCGCTCAAGCCCTCGAGGTTATCTCCCGAGAGTATTTTTCCGATGTCATCTTTGAATCCTACCAAACCAAACCCGACCAAAGTCACAAGGCCCGCAAGGATAAAAATATTGGATAAATCGGTACTTAAAAGTGCGGCGATAACCGTGGTTGAAATAAAAACGGCACCGCCCATTGTAGGCGTATGGCGTTTCTCTTCATGCGCAGGCACATATTTGTTGATCGGCTGATTGGCCTTTTGTGCTATGGCCCATGCAAGGTATTTCGGCATGGCAAGAATGGTAAGTAAAAATGCGATAAAAAAAGCAAAGCCGGCACGGACAGTAATATATCCAAAAAGGTTAATGTCCAACAGGAGTGAGAGTTCATATAGCATAGAGGTCCATTCGACTTTAGGATTTAAAAAGGTTATTTTACTATTATTTCAATAAAATATAAGACTTTGGTGAATAATAGGACATTTTATGGATAGGCAAAAAACAGTATTGATCATCACTGACGGGATAGGGCATAAACCCGACAGTAGATGTAATGCATTTGAAGATGCGCTTAAACCGACGTATGACAGGCTGTTTGAAGAAGTACCCGGAACTTTGATCTCTACGCAT
Organism: Candidatus Sulfurovum profundilacunae; assembly: GCA_047689495.1. Lineage (GTDB taxonomy): Bacteria > Campylobacterota > Campylobacteria > Campylobacterales > Sulfurovaceae > Sulfurovum > Sulfurovum profundilacunae. Next base: position 1,442 of record JBEWPY010000080.1, read on the forward strand.
GGATTGAGTGTAGGGTTGCCGAAAGGGCAGATGGGGAACTCTGAGGTAGGGCATATGACTATCGGGTCGGGCCGTGTGCTCTATCAGGATCTGGTCAAGATATCATTGGCATTGAAAGACGGCAGTATCAAAGAGAACAGTGCTTTGAATGAAACACTGGAGAAGAGTGACAGGGTACATCTGATCGGCTTGTTGAGCGATGGAGGCGTACACTCTCATATCGAGCATACACTGGGGCTGGCAAAACTGGCAAAATCAAAGGGCAAGAAGGTATTTTTGCACCTGATCACTGACGGAAGGGACGTAAGTCCGACTTCTTCAAGGACCTATATCAGGCAGATTGAAGCGATCACGGATGAAGATATCTCTATTGCGACACTGGGCGGCCGTTTTTATACCATGGATCGGGATAACCGTTGGGAGAGAGTAGAGAAAGGCTATCGGGCGATTGCAGAAGCAGTACCCTGTTCGAGTCTCTCTGTATCAGATTATGTAGGGGAGAGTTATGCCAAAAATGAGACCGATGAGTTTATCTTGCCCACGGCATTTGAAGGGTATGACGGTATCGTTGAAGGCGATGCCGTCATTGTAACCAACTTCCGTGCAGACAGGGTACGCGAGATTACCAGGGTACTGGGCGATGAAAGCTTTAGTGCGTTTGACAGAGCGTTTAAAAAACTGCACATCGCTACGATGACACAGTACGATGCTTCGTTCCCTTATCCTGTTCTCTTTCCAAAAGAGGCTCCCGGAAATACATTGGCGGAAGTGATCAGCAAGGCGGGCCTCAGGCAGCTCCATACGGCTGAGACAGAGAAATATGCCCATGTCACCTTCTTTCTTAACGGCGGTATAGAGGAGCCGATGGAGGGTGAAAGCAGGGTGCTTATCCCCAGCCCTGATGTCAAAACCTATGATATGAAGCCTGAAATGTCTGCACCCGAGGTAGGGGAAGCAGTACGGACGGCGATGGATGAAGCCTATGACTTTGTTGTCGTGAACTTTGCCAACGGCGACATGGTAGGGCATACGGGGAACTATGAAGCGGCGTGCCAGGCTGTCAATGCGGTGGATACGGAGCTTGGAAAAATTATTGAAAAGGCAAAAGAGCACAATTATGCGATTGTGCTTACTTCGGACCACGGAAACTGTGAAGAGATGAAGGATGGACAGGGGCATATCCTGACCAACCATACAGTAGGGGATGTATGGTGTTTCGTCATTGCTGACGGCGTTGAGAAGCTCAAAGAGGGGTGCGGGCTCAATCATGTTGCACCAACAGTACTTAAACTGATGGGGTTAGCGATCCCCGAAGAGATGGACACTCCTCTTTTTTAAAGGTTTTGGATATCACTTTTGTTTTTGTATTGCTATTTTAAAATATGCTACAATATAAATAAGTTTTTCTAATTTTATTTTTATGATCTTTCTTGAATGCATGTTCTCGTCCATGGCGGGGCCTGAGAAGGAAGTTCATTGGAAGTTTTCTTTAGAGCAAGGAGAGTTTACGCAATGGAGAAGAGGATCAAAGAATCGGTTGCAGCACTTTTGGCATATATTATTAAAGTTGACAACAGAGATATAGAAAAGGAAACACCGCTCTTTTGTAATATTATGGGATACGATTTTGATTGCCGTGAAGCAGAAGCCAGACAATTTCTGACCGATTTTATGGGCAAAGAATATGATATGGATAAGCATATTGCTATTATTAAAGAGGCACTATGCAAGGACAGGATCTCCAAATATCATTTGATGGAGCAGCTGAACCATATTATCTATTCGGATAAGATCAAGCCTGAGGATTATGCCTTTTTCGAGAAAGTGAAAAGAGAATTTTTTGAGTGCGATTAAGTACGTGATGATACAATACCGCAAACTGTTTTTAAAAAACATATCTTTAAATGAGCATAAAACAAGGGAGTGTGGATGAAATTTTCGGGAAGCAATGTACTGGTAACGGGTGCGAGCAGAGGTATCGGTGCCGAGATCGCAAAAGCGTTGGCGGCAATGGGTCTTAAGGTATGGGTCAACTACCGCAGCGGGGAAGCAGAAGCCAATGCCGTGAAGGCAGCGATCGAAGCAGAAGGCGGAAAGGCAGAAGTGATCGGGTTTGACGTAAGCGAAGTGGAGGCATTTGTAGCCGCTATCAAGCGTATCATCGAAGAAGACGGTGCCCTCAGCTATCTTGTGAACAATGCCGGGATCACAAAAGACGGCCTGGCGATGCGTATGAAAACCGAACAGTTTATGGATGTGATCAATGCCAACCTGAAGTCGACATTTATCGGGTGCAGAGAAGCACTCAAAGTCATGAGCAAGAAGCGTTTTGGTTCCGTAGTCAATATCGCATCGATCGTAGGTGAGACAGGAAATGCAGGTCAGACGAATTACTCGGCAAGCAAGGGCGGAACGATCACCATGACCAAGTCATTTGCCCAGGAAGCGGCCCCGAGAGGTATCCGCTTCAATACAATCACTCCGGGATTTATTGCTACGGAGATGACAGACGTGCTTAAAGAGGAGATCAAAGAGGCATTTACCGCAAAAATTCCTCTGGGAAGATTCGGTGAACCCAAAGAGGTAGCTGATGCCGTGGCATTTCTGCTCTCCGACCATGCTTCCTACATCACCGGAGAGACCCTAAAAGTAAACGGCGGAATGTATATGTGAGAACCGTAAAGCAAACGTGAACTGCTTCACGTTTGTAGGTTCGAAACCGAAGCGGTGGAGCAACGAAGTGCGACCCGCGAAGGCTGGAAGGAACCGTTAAGAAAACGACAATAGTTTGTCGTTTTTAGTGTCGAAACCGTGAGAAGCGTCAGAAAACAACAACAGTTTGTTGTTTTTAGCTTCGGAACCGGAGGCGATGTGCAGGATGCGCCGCCGAAGGCAAAAGCGTCAAAAAACAACAACTGCTTTGCTTTTGCAAGCTCGGAACCGAAAGCGATGCACACTTGTGTACCGCTGGAGGCACCGTGGAAGCGGCCGCGAAGGTAGAAGGAACCGTTAAGAAAACCTGTAGGGGCGGACCGTTGTGTCCGCCCGGGAACGGTGTAGTGGCCTGATATTGATAGATATGCCACGGTCGTCATCTTTATTGTAGTGACATAAATCATATTGTGTTTGTTCACGCCATGGATATCTGAGTCTGTTTTGATGAAATGTTGTTTTTATAATGCGGATGCTTTCTGGCAACCACGGGTCGACACGACGGTCGACCCCTGCGTAGGCAGGAATACACAACCTCTTTTTCAATGCAAGTCGGGACGGTCAATCACCCCCTTTTTCTCCTCATAAAATACCAGATCAGGATAATCGCAGCAGCAATTGAAAGTACCATGATAAGCGCATCGCTATACACAATCAGTGCAGCTTCAAAGTTTTTGATAAAGTAGGTCCACAGGATGATCGCCATAAGCGTACTGAAGATCACAGATACAAGCGTAGTAAAATGGGGAAGCCCCATCAGATACCCTGCAAAACTGCCGACAACAGGGCCTGTCATTGCAAAGGGCGTGAGGACAAAAAAGACTAAGCCTATGATACCATATCTCTTAATCGCCGGTTGATACTTCTGGGCGCTCTTCTGGGAAGATTTTATCAAGTCATTCAACGGTTTATAGGAAACCACATGAAGACTTTTCCAGCTCAGTACAAACAGTGGATAGAGTATCAGTACCATGATGGATTCAATGAAAAGGTTAAAGGCGATAAGCAGGGCAGTGTCCATTTGTGATGAGATCCCTATGGAAAGGCCGGCCATCCTTCCAAAAATGATATTTGAAGCAGTCATACTCAGCAATACATTGAACCTGTCCGGCCGGAAATAAGCGCTTATTGCCAACAGGATTAAAAATCCAGCGAGCAAAAAAAGCCCGAATGCCAGGATCTTTCCTTCAGAATGTTTCAAAAAAGTATGTCTTCCCATTCCAAGAAATCCTTTCAGTGAGTTAGAGGTATTATAGCCAGTCGTATTGAAAAGTTTTATTATTTTGATAAGTTATTGATATGTCTGTTTTTTTAAGGAAGAAGTTTGGTTATAATGTTATTAATTATATATAGAAAGGAGAGTAATGGAGATTCGGGCACTTATACTGGAAGATGACAGGCTTTTCAATGAAACATTACAGGACTTTCTGGAAGAGGAGGGCTATGCACTGGATGCAGTGATGGACCCCTATACGGCCCTTGATCTGACGTATGGAAACAAATATGATATTTACCTGTTTGATGTAAATCTTCCCTATGAAAGCGGATTTGACCTTTTGGGGAAACTGCGTGAGAGCGGAGATATGACCCCAGCGATCTTTTTGACTTCCAGGGAGGATAAAGTGTCAATGGCAGAGGGATTCGGGGCAGGAGCTGATGACTATATGAAGAAGCCCATCGATTTTGATGAGCTTCAACTGCGCATCGAGGCGCTGCTGCGCAGGCAGTGTCGAAAAAACAATATACAGATCGGTGAGTATATACTGGATGTAAAAAATAAACTGCTCTATCATCAGGGGAGAGAGGTGGAACTGACTACAAAAGTGGTTGAACTGCTTATACTTTTTATTGAAGCAAAAGGGGATGTTGTGACCTTTGACTTCATCAAAAAGCAGCTTTGGGCTGCCAATCAGATGCCCAGCGAAGGGTCTCTCCGTGTTTATGTGACACAGCTTAAGAAATTTTTCCCCGGTCACATCAGTAATATCCGCGGGGTTGGATACCGTTTCGAGGATCCGAAGTAGATGCATAAAAAAATCTTCTGGGGTACAGCCATCTATGTGGTCAGCATCGGGTTTGTCCTGGGTTTTTTGTATTACACTATCAGTACATGGGGAGTGTCTGCCAGGACATATCTTTTAACCTCGCTTATCCTTCTTCTCTTTGCCGTGATGTTCGGATATATCTATGTCTCTACGCTTCTGGCATCCAAAAAAAGATTGGATGACAATCTTTCACAGCTTACTAAAGAGATTCTGCATGAGCTTAATATCCCGCTGTCAACGATCCAGGCCAATACAAAACTTATCGCCAGAAAGTTAAAAGATGAGAAGAGTTTGGAGCGGATAGCCCGTATCGAAGCTTCCTCTAAAAGACTTGAGAGGCTCTATAAAGAGCTTGTCTATAGTATCAAAAAAGAGTTGCAGCCTATCGAGAAAGAGGCTTTTGATCTGGAAAAAATGCTTGGAGAGAGGATAGCTGTTTTTAAAGCGTTTGAGAGAAATCCTTTTGTCCTCGATGTGCAGAGTTATCGTGTCAAAGCAGACAAGATAGGGTTTGAAAAGATGATAGATAACCTTTTGATGAACGCAATGAAATATTCTTCCAAAGAGATACCGATTGTATTGGTGCTTAAAGGAGACATGCTCAAAATCATCGATCAGGGTGTTGGCATGAGTGAGACAGAGCTTTTAAAAATTTATGAGCGCTACTATCAGGCTGATAGCCATAAAGAGGGGGAAGGAATAGGGCTTGCACTTGTAAAGTCTTATTGCGATGGTGAGCATATCGATATACAGATTCACTCCGAAAAAGAGATTGGGACAACGGTAAGTTTGGATTTAGAGAGTATTCATATATGACTCTGTTAGGGAGAGGTATCAAGTAATCCAAAGTTGGCTGAAGGGAACTTAACATATGATTAACACTTGATGTGTTATGCTTTCAGAAAAAAAAGAGGTTTCGTTGTTTTCTTCCAGAGGCGTTATATCGTTTGTAACCACATCTTTTCTTTATCTCCTGGCTGGTGCAGCACTTTTTTATGCTAACAGCAGTACAAAAGTATCAGATAAGGTTTCTGAGATCAGAACCATTGAATTGAGCCTGCAAGCGTATCAGCCGCCTGCCCCTGTCATAGAAGAAACGCCTGAACCTGAACCTGAGCCTGAGCCTGTGGAGGAAGAAATACAGGAGACCGAGCCTGAACCTGAACCGGAACCGGTCGAAGAAAAAATACCTGAGCCTGAGCCCGAACCTGAACCGCCGAAACCCGAACCTTTGCCGATTGAACCGGTTGTTCCGAAACCTGAACCAAAAAAACCGGTCGTTAAAAAGGAAGAGGTCAAGAAAAAGGTCAAGAAAAAGGTCAAAAAACCTAAAAAGAAAAAAGTCAAAAAGGCATATACGCCAAGCGCCAGACAAAGTACCAGAAAGCAGCATCATTCTGCCAAAGAGAGGGATATTTTTCTTGCAAAGATCCGTTCACGGATCAACAAGCATAAACGCTATCCCCGTATCGCAAAAAGGAGGGGCATGCAGGGAAGTGTAAAAGTACGCTTTACCATCATGCCCAACGGCAAGGTATCCAATATCAGCCTGAGCGGTTCCAGAGTCTTTTACAAGTCTGCAAAGAAAGCCGTAGAGAAGGCTTTCCCTGTTTCTGTCAAAAATGCACCTGTCACCCTGCCCAAAACAGTTTCTGTTGTATTGAAGTATAGATTGAAACATTGAGAACAATAAGGTTCAAGGCACAGATGATTAGGATTACTTATAAAAAAGATAAGTAATTTTAAAAAGTAACACAAATTTAACACTTTTTCGCCATACTTTATTGTACTATTA
>JBEWPY010000081.1:0-7963 GCA_047689495.1 Candidatus Sulfurovum profundilacunae
TGAAAAATTTGATACTTTTATTAGGGGTGGTTACCATGTGGGTTTACCGACCAGGATACAGTATCATCTCCTATACAGAAAATAAATATATTATCGGCAGTTTTGTCAACTGTCTTAAAGACAAAAAATATTCCTTTTCTCTCTTTATCAAAACTATCTTTTTAATTCATCTTTTTTTCGGTTATAATTTTCAAAAGGGAGATTTTTTATGAGAAAATATCTGCTGATTCCTGTACTTGTTTCGGCACTCTTTTTTTATTCCACACCAAAATAAGGAGCAACAATGAAACACTTTACACTATGGACAGCACTGCTGATCGCTTTTGCCGCAGTAACGACATTACATGCAGAAACAAAACGCTATGAGATCAAATCGGGCATGATCGAGTATGCCATCAGCGGCAGTATGAATATGATGGGTGTCACAAGCAAAACAACAGGGACCGGGAAAATGATCTTCAAAGAGTGGGGGAATACAGAACTCCACTCTGAAGAGAAAATAACGACGGTCATGGGGAGAAAAGAGAAACAGCAAGAGCTGACCAAAATGGAAAACGGGACATTCTATGCGGTGGATTTTGAAGAAAAGGCGATCATTACCTTTTCACCCGAAATGCTCAGCCGCTCTGAGTACAGCGATATCCAAAAAGGAAAAGAGATGCTACAGCAGATGGGCGGTAAAAAGATCGGTGAAGAGAAGGTACTGGGCTACAACTGCGAAGTATGGGGATTCATGCAGAGCAGAATATGGCTGCATAAAGGCATACTTCTCAAGCAAGAAGCCAATGTAATGGGTACCAAGTATACCACCGAGGCGACCCTTGTAAAATTTAATGTAAAAGTTTCCGATGAAGACTTCAAGCTGCCTGATTTTCCCATGAAAACAATGGAAGAGATGATGCAGGAAAAAATGCACAGACCCGGAAATGACGGACCCGGGCAAATGCCGCAGATGACACCGGAACAGATGCAGCAGATGCAGGAGATGATGAAAAGTTTCTCAGGGAATTGAATGATAAGTGACTGGTGCATGATTACGCACCCTACGCGAACAATCACCATCAGTTCACCTCTCCGGTATCTATAGGTCGGGATACCCCTATCCCGACATCCAGGCTTTATCTATAAACCACCATTGATGTCGGGGTGAGGACACCCCGACCTACACAAATCACAAATCACAAATCACGAATCACAAATTTCTAATTTCTCCCTGCTACTTGCTCCCTGCTCCCTATAACTACACTTCCTCGCACTCCAGTTCATAGAAATACTCCGAGAAGTAACGTTCAAGCATCGATTCGATCTCTTCTCTGTACTGAGCCGCTTTTCTCGCATCATGGGAGATAAATACAAAAGCGACATCGGCCTCTCTGGCATACTCCCCGCTGATATCCAGCAGCGAAATATTAAACTTTTTGAGCTTCTCTTTAAGCCTGTTCAGTACTGCTCTGCGTCCTTTGAGCGAATGGACTTCAGGCAGTTCCATATGGAGATGACAGTTACTGAGAATCATGCGGTTCCTTCCAGTTTGATATAGGTGATCTCGCTGCTGGCTCCCAGCCGCATCGGCGGTCCCCAGAAACCCGTACCTTTGTTGACATACACCTGAGTTCTCTCACTGTGTCGGTGCAATCCGCTTATATAAGGCTGCTGCAGCTTCACCAGTGCCTTAAAGGGGAAAAGCTGCCCTCCGTGCGTATGCCCGCTGAGCATCAGGTCAACCTTGCCGTCTGCCTCTTCGACAAAGCGGGGCTGATGGGCAAGCAGTACGGTCGGTGAATCCTTACCAATACCCTCCAGTGCGCTGTAGATATCCGGCTGATGGTGTTTGATCCGGTACCCGAACACATCATGGACACCTGCCAGATGGAACCCTCTACCCTCTTCACCGATATAGAGGTTCTCATTTCCCAGTACACGGATACCCAGGCTTTTCACATATATAATGATCTCTTCGATACCGTGAAAATACTCATGGTTGCCCGCTACAAAGTAAGTACCATAAGTAGACTTCAATCCCTTTAATGCTTTCAAAGCGCCGGAGACCTGTGAGGGCTTGACATCGACCAGGTCTCCCGTAATGACAACCAGATCCGGGCTCAGGCGGTTGACGCGAGTGATAACATTCCGCATAAACCCCTCACCGATCAGCCCCCCCCGATATGGATATCGCTAAGCTGTACGATGCTGTAGGGCCTGGCAAGGTTTCTGATCCTGACCGTCACCTTTTCAAGCTCGACACTACGTGCTTCATGCGTCGCCTTGGCGCTTACACCGAATGCCAGGGTCAACGCGCCGACATCCAGCCCTTTTTTGAAAAAAGATCTCCGCTGCGGCTGCATCGGTATATACGTCATCCCTACTCTGAAAACATCATAGATCACCGCCGTACAAAAAAGCAAAAAAAGCACCCCGATAGGGAGGGAGAGCAGAAAGTAAAGCCAGTTGGGTGTCGCGGTGAAGTAGCGCGCAAGCATATAACCGATAATCCCTGCAAAATTAAGCAGCAAAAAGAGGCGCAGATAGCGTTTGAGCGTCTCACTCAAATGCAGACGGTTGATCAGGCGCCTGCCCGTATAGAGAGTGATCAGGGCAAATACCCCCAAAAAAAGCCGTAACAAAAAGTACAATATTCATACAGTGATTATATCAGAGTGTCTCCTGCTTGGCAACACAATTCCTGCTATTACTTTAAAAAGCCTTTCAACAGGCCTTTGATCTGCCCCTCTCCTTTATCTTTAAACTTCTTTTCAATCAGCTTATCTACCTTTTTCTCAACCTTTGACTTGAGATACTCGGAAGCATCAATGCTGACTTTCGGATTTTTAACGGTTCCTGTGATCCTGGCTTTAAGGTCCTTCTCTTTGTACCTCATATCCACAGCTGCATTGATCCTCTCATTTCTTTTATCTAAAATACCGTTTTTGATCTTGAAGTGACTGATGATATTTTGGGCAATGAAATCAAAATGTATCTTTGACGGTGTCAATGTCGATACAAAAGTCGCCTGGTTATAAAGCTCTTTGGTCAGGTCTATCCCGGTAAGCTGTTTAAGCAGTATTGTCAATTGGCTGGAGAGGATACGTGCCCTATCAAGTTTTGCATCCACTGTTCCGTTTTTGGTTGTAAAGTTATACTCAACCTTCGCTTCACTGAGTGCTTCAAGTACCTGAGGATAACCGAGCATATACATCACCTTGGAAACAGTCGCTCCATGTACATCGGCTTTAATCCTGTCATTGACCAGCTTGTAGGCAACACTCCCGTCAAACTCTTTTCCCCGTCCCGTGACTACAAAGTCTTCGGCTTTTGTGAGCTTACCCCTAAAGTCCATATCTCCCCTGAATCTTCTTTCAGTCAATGGCTGCAGTTTTGAAAGATCGGGAATATAGAGATGATAGGATGATTGCAATGTCCCGTCTGCCATACCATATATCATGTCCGGCATATCGAGCTTGCCCATCGTTGTATTTATTTTTACCTGCGTATGGGCTTTACGGTTCTTTATTTCCCCGTTTACTATCGCATCATAGTCGAATTGCTTTCCAACATTTGCACCCAGTTCTTTTTTGACAGTCGCACTCTCTGCCCGACCGCTGCTTTTGAGATCAAACCTGCCTGAAAGGTCCCGAACACTGTCGAGTATCACATTGGCAGAGAGCTTTCCTTCGGCATAGGCAGGCTGTCCAAGCAGCTTCAGAAGCTTGGCAGTCTCCGCCTCTGTCAATATCGCTTTCAACGTATCGTTGTCATAGAGAAATTCACTCTCCCCGCCAAAAGAATGTGTCACCCCTGAAACATGAACCTTTTCATCCTGGTACGAGGCCTTGCCGGCTACCTGAAGATCTCCCTCAAGCGGACTTCCCGCCAATGTTTTGAGTTTGGCCAGATCGGGAATATGAAGAAGATAATCCGTGTCAAGCCTCTGTTCTCCCAAATGATAGCTGGTCTCGCTCACGCTAACCTTTCCCATGGAGGTATTGATATCGCCCTGCCCCAGAAGCATTTCCCCTTTGGCCGTCGCAGTGATATCGGCACTGAACAGCTGTTCCGAAACCAAAGAGATATTGTGCTCTTGTTTTAAAACAGCAGCATCTATGACTGCCTCCTTGACCTTAAGGTGTGCTTCGCCTTGAGGATTATCCGGGTCAAGTTCAGGCATATCTACATGGATGCTCATCCGTCCATCCGCATAAGGTTTCGTCCCTGCTATGGCAAGCATCCCGGCAATACTCGCATCTCTGAGATCCAGTTTGATATTTTTTGGCTGATTCTCATGAAGATTGAAGTCATAGTGAATATCCGATGCAAATGCTTTCCCGTTTCCGGTGATTTGCATCTCCTCCAGCTTCCCTTTGGCTTCTCCTGATACCTGTATCGCTTCGTCTATCGTCACCTCCTGACTGATGATCTTTTCTGCCTCTATCGTATAGTCCAGGTCAATACGTTGTGCCAACAAGTCTATCGGGCCTTCCGCATCAACATCAATCGCATCATTGACTTTGGCAGAAGCATTCAGATAACCGGGCTTCAGCTCCAGCCTGAGCAGCTCTATCTTTGCCCCTTCAACACTCTTTTTCAGATAGCTGTTGATAAAAGGAAGCAAAAGCGCATTTCCGCCGGATGTAAAAGCCAGGAAGGATGCCGAACTTATAAAAACTGCAATGAGTACCAGTACAATCAAAATCTTCTTCATAGGGTCTCCTTTTTTATATTTTACTCCCGGCTTGGTTTAATCTTGTTGACTACCGCATAGAGTGAAGGCAGATAGACAAGGTTCAGTACCGTACCCCAAAGCAGTCCAAATCCGAGAGAGACAGCAATAGGCTGCAGGATCACCGCCTGGCCGGTCGCATAGAAGATCAGGGTAAAGAGCCCCAGGAAGGTTGTGATAGAGGTGATGAGGATCGGACGCAGTCTCAACTTGGCCCTCTCATAAAAGGTATCCGCATCATGCGTTCCATGCAGAAAATCAAGCATAATGATCCCGTCATTGATGACAACCCCTGCTAACCCGAGCATACCGATAATGGAGGTCATCGAGAGATTGATATCCAGGATCATATGGCCGATAAGGGCACCTAGAAGCGAGAAGGGGATCACAGACATCACCATGAGTGCATAGCGGATACGCGGGAAGATAAAGAGGAGTGTAATCAGGATCAAAAAGAGTGCGATCACCACGGCTCCTTTCATATCATTTTTAAGCTGCTCATTCTTCTCGCTCTCCCCGAGCAGACTCACATTCACTCCCGAGCTTCTGACCTCTTCAAGTACAGGGTCCAGTGCCTCAAGTACCGTCAAAGGTGTGGTTTTTTTCTTGTTGACATTGGCAAATACCGACTTATAGATATTGCCGTTGCGCTTCTCGATCTTCTCATAGGCTCTGACCTTTTCGATATCGGCAACTTCTGTCAGCCTGACAAATATCCCTCCCGGTGCAGGGATCATAAAATTCGTCAGCGTCTTCTCCTGGTCTTTATCAAGCGAACGTGTCCGTATCTCCATCACGCCAGTCTGCCCGAAAGTCATCGCTTTTCGGCTATCAAGAAAGTAGCCGGACAAGATCTGTGCGACACTCTTCTCATCCAGTCCCAGCTGCTCGCCATAGCTGTTGATACGCAATTTGTACTCCATCTTTCCAAACTGTGCATTGTTGGTGACATCTCTGACATGCGGAGTGTTTTTGAGTTTCCCTTCGATCTTTGCGATCGCTTCTGTGAGCTTCCCTTCATCTTTGCCGCTCAGATTGATCTGGATATCATTTTTGATAAGCCCGGCTTTCTGCTCCCTGACACCAAGCTCTTCAAGCCCGTACTTCTCCTGAAGCGGTTTGATCTGTTCTTTGAGTTTTTGCGCGATCTCATAGGTGTGGTGTTCCCTGATGCGTTCGGGATCATTGAAGTTGAAATCAAAGGTCAGGATCGGGTTGATAAAGGCATCGATAAAATTTTGAGGCTTCATATCATAAAGTTCCAGAGTGACATAGAGCATATTTTCACCCTGTTCCCTGTCACCCGAAAATGCCACCCTTGACCCGGTCACGGTCGAGGTTGCCTTGAGTCCATACTCCTCTTTATGCCCGATCACAAACCGTTCGATCTCCCGTGCAACCTTTTGCGTCTCCTCTATCGGAGTATCGATGTTTGCCTTCCCGGAGATATAGAGGTAGTTTCCGTCAAAACCGGGGAAAAACTGAAAGTTGAGCATCTTCAGTACAAGCAGTGTCCAGATCGGGATAAGTACGACAAAAGTAAAGAGGAAGGTATACTTGAAACGTATCACTTTATGCAGCAGACTCTCATACATATCCTGGAACTTCGTCCAGTCTATAAAGTTTTTCTGTTTTTTGAGTATCTCTTCTGCATGCAGCGGCAAAAAAATAAAGCTTTCGATCAGGGAACCGATCAGGATCATAATCACCGCAATAGGGATAAGAATGATGAAATTCTTGATCTCCCCGGTCATCATAAAGAGAGGGAGAAAAGCGGCGATCGTAGTCAATGTTGCCAGAGAGACAGGAAGGATCATCTCTTTGACACCCCGGATCACCGCCTCTTTTTTCTCAACACCCTGATTGATATAACGCTGGATATTCTCACCGACAACAATCGCATCATCGACGACGATACCGATCACGATCAGCCCTCCCAGCAAAGAGACGATATTGATCGAATAGCCCATGGCATAGATAAAGATCAAGCCCACGGCAAAGGAGATCGGTATACCCATCGCCACCACGGCGGCGATGCGGAAGTTAATCAGGAGCGCCATGGATAGAAAAACCAGTATCAGCCCGAAAAACAGGTTGGAGATAACCACATTGAGCCTGTCTTCTACCGGTTTTGAAGTATCCTGATAAAAATCAAAAAAGATCTCCGGATACTCCGTGGAGAGTTTCTCCCCGGCAAAATTTCGAATCTCTTTTGAGAGCTCTATGGCATTGCCTTCAGGGCCTTTCGAGATCACAAGGGTCATATTCGGCCGGCCGTTAAACGTAGAGAGGGTCTGGTCCTGAGGATAAGCAATCTCGATATTTGCGACATCGCCCAGCCGAATCTGCTTCTCTCCCACCCTTACCAGTGCGGACTCCCACCCTTTTTCATCCTCTTTGCCGTGCACCGTTGAGAGAAAGATATAGTTTCCGCTCTGCTTGATATCTCCTATGGGATAGATATAAGAGAGGCTGGAAATAGCAGCAATAATTGCTGAAGGGTCAAGACCATAGGCACGTATCTGCTCTTCTTTCAGCCGTATGGAAACCTCCTGATTCGCATCTCCGTAGATAGATACTTCACTCACATACTGCAGCCTGGATATCTTTGACTTGATCTCTTTGGCTCTCTCTATCAACCCGCCTTTAGTCAGCTTTTCGCTCGATAGTGAGAGACTCATCAAAGGGCGGACATGGTTGACGTTCTGTGCTGTCGGCTCAACCATGTCCGAGGGAAGATACTGCCTGCTTCTGGCGATCGCATCTTTTGCCTTATTAAGCGCATCAATTTTATCTGCACCGTTTTCGAGATTCAGCGTGATAGTAAACTTCCCCGGATGTATGACGGTCTCTATACTTTCTATTCCGACGACATTGCCCAGTTCATCTTCTATATCCCGCACCGCCATTTTATCAAGGTTTTCAGCGCTAGCGCCGCTATAGGCGCCGCTGATGGATATCTTGTCCAGTGCAATTTCCGGAAAGAGCTCTTTGGGGATATTCTGGTAGGCATTCATGCCCAGGAAGAGAAGAAAGAGAAGCAGTACATAGTTGAGTCTTTTATTGCGTATAAAATACTCTACTATTCTCATCATCTCTTATCCTTTTTAAGCTCTCTGTTTGCGGCATTATACCCGCCATCCAGACTGCTTGTCAACCAGCGGGAAGCATGACATTCGAAGGCTATTTTACAGATGGTCGGTAAACCCACATGGTAACCACCCCTAATAAAAGTATCAAATTTTT
>JBEWPY010000082.1:0-7813 GCA_047689495.1 Candidatus Sulfurovum profundilacunae
GTGATTAGTGATTAGTGATTGGTTGATCGGTGTAGGTCGGGGTGTCCTCACCCCGACTTCAATGGTGAGCTCTTCATGGATCCCCGGGACGGAGCCCGAGGATGTTGAAAAACACTTGACAATGAAAGTAAAGTTATGATGTGCTTTTATTGGCACTTAATATCATAGAGGCGAACTTCTCCGCATCAAGCGATGCGCTTCCTACCAGTACACCGTCTACATTCTCTATGGAGAGGATCTCTTCGATATTGTCCGGGTTTGCACTTCCGCCATAGAGTAACGGGCGAGCTACCGCTTTTCTGAGTGCTTTATGGGTAGAGGCGATCTCTTCATCGGTGGCACTTCGCCCTGTACCGATCGCCCAAATGGGTTCATAGGCGACAATGAGCTTTTCATAACTTGTATCGATCCCTTCAAATTGTGCCAAAAGATAGGCATTGACCGCTTCATCACCTTCCTGGCGTACCTCAAGCGGTTCGCCGATACAGTAGATGATCTCGAACCCCTCTGCTTTAAAAAAGTCAAATTTTTCTGCCACCTTCTCCTGGGATTCTCCGAGAAGTTTACGTCTCTCACTGTGACCGATAAGGATGGTTTTGACACCAAACTCTTCAAGTTGTTCCAGCCCGATCTCTCCGGTAAATGCGCCTTTTTGCGCCGGGTAGGCGTTCTGTGTACCTAAAGTAAAGTCACTCTCATAGCGATCTAGTGCAGTAGCCGGAGGAAAGATATAGACGCTGTCCCCACGCTTTTTTGCAGTCAACTTCTGATTCAAAGTGCTGATATACTCGGTGGTACTTTGACGTGTATGGTTCATTTTAAAATTGGCTGCAAAGATCATTGAAAGTCCTTATTGAATAGAGTTTTTTGATAGGGAGTAAAATCTGAAAATTCACATTTTACTCGGTCAGTTGAAACCGTATAGGTTATTTCAGTGCCTCAATACCCGGAAGTTCCACCCCCTCTATCAATTTCAAGCTGGCGCCTCCTCCGGTACTTACAAAGGTCATTTCATCCGCATCTCCTGCCTTGTTGACTACATCAGCGGTATCTCCGCCTCCTACGATGGTCGTAGCATGTGTCTGTGCAATATTATGCGACATTGCGATACTCCCTTTTGAGAACCGGTCCATTTCATAGACACCCATTGGGCCATTCCAGATGATCGTCTGTGCATCATTGAGCGCTTCCCGGAAAAGCCGGCTGCTTGCCGGCCCGATATCCAGCCCCATCCAATCCTCCGGTATCTCTTGCGTAGGAAGGAACTTTATCGTTGTGTTTTCAGAGAACTCGGGGGCTGCTACTACATCAACGGGCAGATAGAACTTTACACCATTTTGTTTGGCCTTTTCCATGATGGCTTTTGCTTCTTCAATGAGCTCGTCTTCGACCAGAGAATTTCCTATCTCATAGCCTTGAGCTTTCAGGAAAGTAAATGCCATTCCGCCGCCAATGATCACCTTATCGACTTTTTCGATGAGCTTGGTGAGTGCCTGGAGTTTTCCGGATACCTTGCTTCCGCCGACAACTGCAACAAACGGCCTTACTGGGTTCTCTATCACCTTGTGGAAAAAGTTGATCTCTTTCTCCATCAGGAAACCGACTGCTTTGTGTTCCTTGTCAAAAAATTTCGTGATCGCATGGATAGAGGCATGTTTTCTGTGACATGCGCCAAAGGCATCATTGATATAGAAGTCTGCCAGGTCTGCCAAAGCTTTTGCAAATGTTTCATCATTTTTGGTTTCGCCTGCTTCGTAGCGCAGGTTTTCCAGTACAAGGATATCTCCTGCCTGCAGTTTTTCAGCTTTTTGCCGGGCATCTTCACCGACGACATCCTCCGCCATGTAGATCTCATTTTTGATCTTAAGGAGCGTATGGAGTCTTTTTGCAACCGGAGCAAGGGAAAACTTCTCCTCATACTGTCCGGGTTCAGGTCTTTCATAGTGTGAAGCCAGAATGATTTTACAATCTCTGTCGATACAGTAGCGGATCGTCTGCAGCGCAGAACGGATACGCCTGTCATCTGTAATATTTCCAAATTCATCTTTGGGTACATTAAAGTCACAACGGATAAATACACGCTTTCCTGTAATATCCAGATTTTTAATATCTTTCACTTGTTTTCCTCTTTTCATACTCTTTCTGCTCAGCATTTCAGGGCTTTTCTTTGAGAGAAAAGCTTTTCGCCCGGAAGTGCTTCTTTTTTATTTTAATGTTGGTTCCTGCGCGGCTTTCACGCCCGGTAGTTTCTTATTTGCTGATATGAAGCGCCATATCTACGAGTCTGCAGGAGTATCCCCACTCATTGTCATACCATGAGAGTACTTTGACCATATTGTCGCCGATCACCTGGATCGTATCGAGCGCTACTACCGTACTCAGTTCTTCTCCGACAAAGTCCTGTGATACTCTATAGTCCGTATCCACACCGAGGATACCCTGATGTGAACCCTCACTGGCTGCAATGAATGCATTTTTTACTTCATCAAGCGTTGCTTTTTTGTTCAGTGTCACTGTCAGGTCTACCATAGAGACATCCGGGGTCGGTACTCTGATCGCCTGACCGTTGAGTTTCCCTTCAAGGCTTGGCAGTACTTTTGAGATCGCTTTTGCTGCTCCGGTGGTAGTAGGTACAAGGTTTGTTGCCCCCGAACGGCCTTTTCTGGGATCTTTTTTGTGTTTGGCATCCAGGATAGGTTGTGACGATGTGTAGGAGTGGATCGTTGTCATCAACCCTTTTTCGATACCAAATGCATCATCGAGTACCTTGGCTAAAGGGGCAAGTCCATTGGTTGTACAGCTTGCGTTTGAAACGACTGCTTCGCCCGCATAAATGTCTTCGTTGGCGCCGATAACGAATGTTGCCGTATCATCTTTGGCCGGTGCTGAAAAGAGCACCTTTTTGATACCGTTATCAAGGTGCGGCTGTACACTCTCGGCAGTGAGGAACGCACCGGTACATTCAAGGACAAGCTCTGCTCCCAGCTCTGTAAAGTTCAGTTTTGCCGGATCTCTTTCTGAAAGAATCTTTGCCTTGTCGCTGCCGACGCAGAGATAGCCGTCCTCAACTTTTGCATCGGAACGGGTACCGTGTACCGAATCGTATTTGATATTGTATTCGATCATTTCGTATGTACCGCTTGCATTGACTGCTACCAGTTCGATATCATCTCTGTCTGCAATAATGCGTGCTACACATCTGCCGATTCTGCCTAATCCGTTGATCGCAACTTTTATAGCCATTTGTTATCCCTTAATAATTATGCTAAAATTGCGTAATTTTACTATAAATGAGGTTACTGTTTGGTTAAGTCGGAGAGGGTAGTTATGGCGATATTCGGTGGCAGTTTCGATCCGCCTCACCGCGGACATCAGAAGATCGTCTCCGAAGCGGTACAGACGCTTGATATTGACCGGCTATTGATCGTGCCTGCCTACCTCAATCCGTTTAAGCAGAGTTCATTGGCGCCTCCCGCGATCAGGCTGGAGTGGTGTCATACACTGTTTGATACAATGCCTAAAGTGGCGGTGAGTGATTATGAGATCAGACAGGGGGAGAGTACTTATACTTCACAAACGGTAAAGCATTTTCAAAATGAATATGATGTCAAGTATCTTATCATAGGTTCTGACAACCTGAAGTCATTGACAAAGTGGCATGAGTTCGAGTGGCTGAATGAACAGGTTACCTGGGTGGTTGCTACGCGTCATGGCAGCCATATGAATACTGAAATGCTTAAAAAGTGGAAGAGGCTGGAGCTTGATGTTGATATCAGTTCTACTGAAATACGAAATTTAAAACAACTGGACAGTGTTGACAGAAAAATACAGGACTCTGTCAAAAGTCTTTTAAAGGAAAAACAATAGATGACAATAGATGAACGTATCGAAAATATCGTAGCGGTGCTTGATGAGAAAAAAGCTGAAGAGATCGAAGTATTTAATCTTGAAAATGCAGATTATGTAGCAAATCGTGTTGTGATCGCCAATTCGCTGGGCGGCAAACATACGCAAGCGCTTTTTGATCACCTGAAAAAAGCACTCAAGCCCAAAGGGGAAGAGTTTTTGGCAACAGATGAGAGTGAGGAGTGGACGGTAGCCGATCTGGGAGATATACTAATCCACATCATGATCCCGGAGTATAGGCAGAGATATTCGCTTGAAGCCTTTCTCAACGAACTTGTCGAGAGACAAAAAGAGGCGAAGGAAGTTTAATCCGGGCCCTTCTCCTCTTGCTTTTTAAAATATTATATCCTGTCCACAACTTCGATGCCAAGCAGTTCCAGTCCCTGCCTGATCGTTTTTGCGGTAAGGTCCGCCAGCTGCAGACGGCTCATTTTGATGGTTTCGTCTACCCCCTCTTTCAGAATAGGATTTCGTTCGTAAAAACGCATAAAGAGGGTGACCAGCTCATAGAGATAGGCAGTGATCTGGTTTGGCGAAGCATCTTCAGCGGCTTTGACCAGGATATCTTCAAAACGAAGCAGCATCACTGCCAGATGCTGTTCCAGCGCATCGGAGATGATGATCTCTCCCTCTACCGGGGCATTATGCTTTTTGAAGATACTTTGGATTCTTGCATAGGCATACTGCATATAAAGTGAAGTATTTCCTTCAAAACTGAGCATTTTGTCCCAGTCAAAGATGTAGTTTGATTCGCGGTTGATGGAGAGATCGGCATATTTTACCGCTCCGATACCGACAGCTTTTGCCACCTTTTCCAATGCTTCGTCTGTGTATCCCTCCCTGTCCTTGATCGTGCTTTTGGCTCTGCTCACTGCTTCATCAAGCAGGTCTACCAGTTTGACGGTTCCTCCGTCGCGAGTTTTGAAAGGCTTGTCGCCCTTGTCCATCATGGTTCCGAATGCCACATGCTCAAGCTTAACATCTTCAGGGACAAAATGGGATATTTTAGCTACATTGAATACCTGTTTGAAATGCTCAGACTGTCTTGCATCTACTACATAGCAGATACGTTTTGCATGGAGCACGTTGGCTCTGTATCGCAGTGCAGCCAGGTCAGTCGTGGCATAAAGATATCCGCTGTCACCCTTCTGTACGATAAGCGGTATCTCCTCTCCTTCAAGAAAAACACACTGCGCCCCGTCACTCTCCTGAAGCAAGCCCTCGGCGATAAGATCTTCGATCACCTGGGGAAGATCTTCATTGTAAAAACTTTCTGCCCTGACATCTTCTCTTGTCAACTTTACACACAGTTTTCCATAGACATCCTCACAGTGCCCCAAAGAGCTGTCGATGAACTTTTGCCAGAGATTCAGGCAGTGGTGGTCACCGTTTTGGATCTTGACGACATATTCCCTTGCTTTCTTTGCAAATGTTTCATCTGCATCAAATCGCGCCTTCGCCTCTTTATAGAAATGTTCAAGATCACATAATTGTGCAACCTCTTCGTTTTCTGTCTCTTCAAGAAAGGCGATCAGCATACCAAACTGTGTTCCCCAGTCTCCGATATGGTTCTGGCGGATCACATGATCTCCCAGAAATTCCAGCAGGTTTGCAAGCGTATCACCGATGATCGTTGACCGGAGGTGCCCGACGTGCATCTGTTTTGCCATATTCGGCCCTGAATAGTCGATGACTACTTTGAGAGGATTCTGGCGTTTACTGATACCGAGTCTCTCATCATCAAGGGAACTTTGACACGCTGAAGCGATCCACTCGGGGCTGAGCCAAAGGTTGATAAATCCCGGCCCTGCGATCTCGGCTTTTTGGATAAGGGTTGAAGTATCCAGTACTTCCAAAATAGTTGTCGCGATCTCTCTTGGATTTTTACCAAGTCGCTTTGCCAATGCCATTGCACCGTTGAACTGGTAGTCTCCGAATTGGGGCTGTGTTGCTTCAGAAACACTGATCGGTTCTGCATCGATACCGCCTTGTTTAAAAGCCTCTTTGATAAGCCTATTGAGTTGTGATTTCAGTTTCATAAGGTTCCCATATGATCGTAATAATTAATGATGAAATTGTAGCAGAAAAATGCTAGGGTAAGATTGTCTGAACGCTAAACGCTGAACGCTTAGCGCTGATAATATTAAGCGTTCTCGCTTTTTTTCTCTTCGCTCTTCGTTTCAGTCGTAGGTTCTTCTTTTGAAGAGATCTCTTTTTTTTCTTCAGTCTCCTCGTCTTCTTTTACCGCTTGCTTGAAGTCTTTGATACCTTTTCCTACACCCTTGGCTAGGTCAGGGATCTTTTTAGCTCCAAAGAGAAGTACAACGATTGCTAGGACAATCAGCAGTTCTGGCATACTTGGCATACCCATTATTTTTCCTTTTCATTTGGCTACTGTGAGCATTTATTTGATGATAATTATACATGAAAATATTTAATATTTCTTAGTTACCGAGCCAATGGGTGATAAATTGTGTCTGATCAGCTTTACTCTGTTTCAATCTGGCTGCATTTGCAACGATGACAAACTTACGTGCAGCTTCTTCTACCGTATCATTCAGTATCGTAAAGTCATATTCGCCCACGGCCAATATCTCTTTTTTTGCATTACGGATACGTTGAAGGATCACCTCTTCATTATCGGTCGATCTGGCGCGAAGCCTCTCCTTCAGTTTGCTGAGGGTCGGCGGGGTAATAAAGGCAGAGGTGGTGATGTCATTCATGGTGTCACATACCAGGCGGTGCCCCTGCACATCGATATCAAAGATCACAAGTTTTCCCTGCTCCAGAGCCTCTCTCACAGGCTTGAGCGAGGTGCCGTAATAGTTGCCGTGTACCTCTGCATATTCCAAAAAGTTGCCTGCTCTGATATCTGCCTCAAACGCTTCACGGCTTACGAAGAAATACTCTCTGCCATGTACCTCTCCCTCTCTGGGTTCTCTGGTTGTGGTGGAGATGGAGAAATAGTATTCGCCGATCTGGTCCGAGGCAGCATTAATAATGGTACTTTTCCCTGCGCCGCTTGGCCCGGAGAGCACAAGAATGGCACCGTTGTTAGAGATGGGATTACTCATCTTTATCATCCTTAAATCGGATATTGACCGTGATTTCTGCATCTTTAAGTAGCTTTTTTATCTTTTTAATTTTCATTTTTTTGATCGCATCAAGAAGTTTTTGTTCAAAGTTCTCTCTTTTTTTGTCAACATTATGTAGGATATTGAGCGTAAAGTCACTCTCTACAGCATGTATCATCTCCTCTCCTTCTACAATCTCCAGTCCTTCCTCTATGAGATTTTGCTTGATGGCCTCTCTTTTCTTCTTCTCGTTAATCTCCTCATTCTCCAGTATTAAAGAATTTTCGGGGATCTCTTCATCCGTCTCCAGAAGGGATTTGATCTTTTCTATCTCGGCAAGATCAAGCACTTGGTTTGCTTGAGTGTCCTGTTCCTGTGCCGATGACGCAACCAATAAATCTTCAAGTTCCTCTTTGGATGAGGAGAGAATGGTCAGTGTGTCTGTTTCATCCTTTAAGGAGATGTCGATGCTGTTAACGATATCAATGATCTTTGAAGGCAGAAAAGGTTTTTTGACCACTTCATCGATAGCAGCAGGTTCCCCTATCGGTTCTTTTGACAAAAGTATCAGCCTAGCATGATTCAGCGCTTCCAGCCCGCCCGGAGGTACAGTATCATAAATGACATCGTCTATAAAGACGATATCGTAATATTTCTCTTTTTTGATCTCATCGACTGCTGTAACTTCATCAAGGCTGATATCATTATCTTTAATACAGAAGGTGATAAGCCTGGAGACAACAGGATTGGTATTGATCAGTAAGATTTCCATAGCGTAGCTCCTTGTATATCATTTAATGATTATAAACAAAGTTTAATTACAGGTTGTTTGT
>JBEWPY010000083.1:0-7720 GCA_047689495.1 Candidatus Sulfurovum profundilacunae
GTCCATACCGTCACTTTAGCATATTTTTTAACTGCTAAAGTTATCTAGACCCTATATTTTTTATTTCGGTTTTTTGGATCCGGGATTTTCTATACCCTGAATCATGAAGCTTATAGGCTCTTTGCGCTGCTGTTTGAGCACTACAAGTACTTTATCTTTCTCGCGGTAGACATCAAACAGTTCCATGTCGGACATGACAAGGTCAACCTCTGCCCGCTGGCCGCTTTTCAGAGGAAGCCCATACCCATTCCCTTCCACTCTGGCAAGCGTATGGCGTTTTTTCAAAACAACCCAGCATACTTTGGCCGAAGGAAGCGCATGAAGCGAATTTCTTGTTTCCTGGAGACACAGACGGCTGAACTCCTCTTTTTTGATGGTTATATTGCCATCTGAACCGAGGATATCAAGGTAGAGCACTTTTGTAGCACCGGTAACGTCTTTGGCTTTTTGCAAATGGACAGCCAACTGTTCATTGGACTTCTGCAACTGAGTCAAAAGTGAAAAAAGTGCGGGAATGATAATTCCCAAAAGCCCTATGGAAATAAGTACTTCAATCAGTGTAAAAGCTTTCCGTCCAGACATTTTATCCTCTAACCGTCCATTAATCCTACACGCAGGGCTTCCTCATAACTTGTTTCCCCCTCAAGAAGCATTCTTTTTAATTTATCCGAGAGAGTCACCATCCCCTTTTTTTTCATTGCATCCCGGATCTGGAAGTCATTGGCCCCGTCTTTCATCATAGACTTGGTCTCATCATCAATAATGAAAAGCTCTCCAATAGCCTGCCTTCCCTTGTATCCTGTATAATCACACTCTTTGCATCCTACAGCATGAAAAAAAAGCTTATCTTTCGGCACATCGATCTGCTCGGCTATGGGCAGAGCAAGTACGTCTTCTCTTTTACAGTGGGGGCAAAGCTTTCTTGACAGCCTCTGGGCAAGCACCCCCAAAAGTGTCGAAGAGATAAGAAAACTTTCGATGCCCATATCCATCAGGCGGCTCAGTGACGAAGTCGAGTCATTGGTATGCAGGGTAGAGAGAAGCAGGTGCCCGGTCAATGCCGAGCGCAGAGCGATATCCGCTGTTTCCCTGTCCCTGATCTCCCCGACCATGATAATGTCAGGATCCTGCCTGAGAATCGACCTCAGGCCGGCTGCAAAAGTAAGCCCTACTTTGGCATTGACCTGTATCTGATTGATATTTTCTGCATTGTACTCTACCGGGTCCTCAACGGTGATCACATTTTTATCCGATGTTGCAATATGCTGAAGGCAGGCATGCAGTGTGGTAGACTTCCCTGAGCCCGTAGGGCCTGTTACCAGTATCATCCCGTGAGAGTGATTGAGAAGGCTGTAAAGCTTCTGGGTGATATCATCTGTAAAGCCCAGACTTTTCAATGTGGGGATATGTTCACTTTGGGAAAGGATTCGCATCACTACCCTCTCTCCGTGATAGGTCGGCAGCATGGAAACCCTTACATCAATACTCTTTCCTGCTATCGCCAGCTGCGTACGGCCATCCTGAGGTACTCTTTTTTCGGAGATATCAAGGTTTGAAATGACTTTGATACGGTTGATCACCAAACTGACAATCATCTTCTCAAGATCTATATGCTTTTTCAGTGCACCATCGATACGCAGACGTACTTCGCCTTTATTTTGGGTGCTCTCGATATGAATGTCGCTCGCGCCTTTTTTCAGTGCCTGAAAGAAGAGAGAGTTGACCAGCTTGATAATCGGTGCGGACTCTTCGCTCGAAAGAAGGTCCTGCGAATTTCGGATAAATTCAAGCAGATCGGACTCCACCTCTATCAACTCTTCCGATGCGGTAGACATCTCTTCAAACTCCGAACTGGTCTGAATCTCCAAAAACTTGTTTTTAAGGCGATCGAAACTCTCTTTGTCTGAAAGATAGACAGGGTAGTCAATCTCCAGTTTTGCCAGATAATTGAGCGCATCGCCCAAAGTCCCTTCCTCTACAATGCAAACCTTACAACCCTCCACTTCGCTAAAAAGCAAAGAGTGTCTGAGTGCCAGCTTATGGTTGAACTCCTCTTCCCACAATGGCTCCAGGTTGACATCTTGCAGACGTAAAAAATTCATAGTCTATTCCTGCTCCAGTATTGAAAGGTGGTGCTCACGAACATTCATATCTTTCTTTTGCGTTGAACTGTTTTGTCCGCCTGTTGTATGGTTGCTCCTTCCTGCTTCCTGTTCCAGCCCTTTCCTTACAAAACTATTGTATCGTGTCTGGATAACCTCAAGCTCGTTCAGTACGGATTTAAGCCTCTGCAGATCATTGCTCTTTCTTACGATATAGGGTGTCAGATAGATCACGACATTGACCTTGCTCTGTGAATCCCCCCTGGAAGTAAAAAGCTCACCCAAAATAGGTATATCGCCCAGGATCGGTACCCTGGTCGCACTCTTTCCTCCAGAGTTTTTGATGAGTCCCCCGAGTATGATCGTTTCGCCGTTATTGACGATCGCGTTGGTTGTTACTTTGCGCTTGGTGGTCGTCGGGCGGTCTGCTGTTGCATTTGAGCTTGGATCAATATCCTGTATCTCAGCTTCCACTTCCAGCGTCACCTTGTTATTGCTCGAGAGTCTCGGCCTAACTTTGAGCGTGATGCCGATATCCTCACGGGAATAATTGTTGATGATATTGCCCTGCCCCTGTGTAGACTGCTGTGCCTGGGTCAGGATAGACCGTGTCTGCCCTACCTGGATGGAAGCTTCTTTGTTGTTGGTACAGAGTACGGAAGGCTCGCTTAGGATATGTGCTGCACCATTCTGCTTCAGCAGGTCGATCTTTGCCCCCAAAGCAAAAACTTCTGAAATACCGGAATCAAATTGAAATGCTTTATCATCTGTATAGGTGTATGTACCGGATACCGGATCATACTCTTTGGTCTGGGTATTCAGAAAACCAAGCAGTTCCGGAGAAACCATCATTGATGAAGCCCCCATGTTCGCTGCTGCAGAGAAAAGTCCCTGGCTCGTGATCGCACCGCCTTCAAATCCGTATCGCAGCCCTATCTGCTCAGCGAGGTTGCTGTTGATCTCAACAATACGTGCTTTGACATAGACCTGCACTTTGGGAATATCGATCTTTCGAACCGTTTCTCTGATATTTTTCATCTGTTCGGACGTTGCAAGGACGATCAACGCATTGCGCTCCACATCGGAAACCGCCATCGCTTTTTGCGGTTTCTGCCCTTTTTTTACAGGTACGGAGGATGCCATATTGTTCATCTGCGAGATGAGCTGGCTCAGGATCTTCTCCATCTCTTCCACATTGGAGTTTTTCAGCCTGAGCACATACATCTTTTGCGTAATGCTCTCACCTTTGATATCAAGCTGCTTAATATACCTGATCATTCGCTGGGCATTCTCTTCTTTCCCTACTACGATGATAGAGTTGGTAGCATCGTCTTTGAGGATATCCACTTTTTCGCTTTGAATCGTTCGGGGGAAAATACTTTTTGCCATATTGCTGGCATTGGTATAGATATCTTTTACGCTGGAGTTTTTCAGCTTGAGCACGACAGACTTTTTAGTACCGCGCTCCTCAACAGCACGGATGATCTTTGCTATGGATTCCAGTGTGTTCGGCCTGGCAGTGACAGAAAGTACATTATTCTCCTTGAAAGAGATAACCCGGTCGCTTCTATGCAGAAGCGGTTTGATTTTTGCCCGCACAACGGCTGCATTGGTATTTTTCAGAGAGAACATCACGGTCCGGAGCGTATCCCCCTTGACACTTTCGCTTACAGGGACACCCTCTCCTGCTGCCGCATTGCTTTTGATCACACTGTAGTAATCCCCCTGGTCGATCAATGTCAGGTTTTTGCCTGCCAGGATAGAGTTGGCCAAAGGGATCAGTGAACTTTTCTTGATCGGCTTGACCGAGACAAAGTTGATCTTGCCTTTTATATCATCTTCTATCAGTATATTCTTTTGCGTGATCTCGGAAACCATCTCTATAAAGTCTTTGATATTCAGATCACGGAAGTTCACGTCAACACTCTCTTCCTCTGCTCTCAACCCAATAGATAAAACCAGCAGTGTCGCCAATACAATTTTAGTTAACTTCATACTCTAACTCCATTTCTTCTTCTCCTCTTATGATCACCAGTGTCATATTGTCGCTATCCTGAATATCCCTATAGATCTCCACTCCCGCCTGGTAACTGTCCAATATCTGTCCGTTCACTGATTTGATCATATCATTCCTCTGTAAACCCAGCTTTTCAAAGAGACTGTTTTTGCGTATAAATCTCACTTTAAATCCTTCTGTCTTTCCTCTTTTTTTCACCTCTTGCAGACTGATGTTTTTTGAAAGTTCTCCTATGTTCTGCGTATAGTACTTTACCAATGATCTGTCAACGATTTTATACTCACCCGCATCGGTAACTTCTCCCTCGGGCACTGATGAAACGTGCCCTTCTCTTTTTACCCCGCCCGCTGCCGGACTGATATTTCTGTACGTACTGCCGCTTTTGCCTTTCTTAAGATATATGTCATAGTTTTTTCCGCCTTTACCGAAAGTAGCAAAGTTGCTTCCTGCCCTCTCCAACACAAACCCGTTGAGTGCTTCGCCTTTGGAGAGAACCTCTGTTCTGCCCTTGTGTATTACCGTGACTACCGTGGCATCAGAAGCATTGTAGACAGCCAAAAGCTTGATATCTTTGATATTTCCTCCGTACACTTTTTTCTTCACGGGGACCGCTGCTCTGTTTGAAGTCAGCTTCACTTTGTAATAAAGCGGCT
The DNA here is from genome assembly GCA_047689495.1 of Candidatus Sulfurovum profundilacunae. Classification (GTDB taxonomy): domain Bacteria; phylum Campylobacterota; class Campylobacteria; order Campylobacterales; family Sulfurovaceae; genus Sulfurovum; species Sulfurovum profundilacunae. Next base: position 4,773 of record JBEWPY010000083.1, read on the forward strand.
TCCCTCCTGTTCGCACAATAGGATCAATACCTTTGGCAGGCAGCCATACCATAGCTACAACCACCCAAAAAAACTTGATAAGCAAACAAAGAAGCAGCAGGGTAAACAACGATCTGAAATACTTTTGGTTAAAAAGATGTTTCATAGTACCACCCTTTTTCATCTTTTTTCAGTTTCGACCTGAAACGATTGATCTCTTCTGCTTCGATAAATCTCAGATGTACTTTTCTCTCTTTGAGTCCTGCTTCACCTTCAAGCTGTCCAAAATCTCCTTTTGCCCGGACAAGCAGTGTTGTCGGAAGAAAAATTGAGTGTGCCACGGCAAGATTTTCGGTATGCTGCGGGGCCATGCGTTTCAATAATGCATCCAAGTTCACCCCCTGACCCTGTAAACTTGAGTAGAAAAACAGTGTAAAGAAATTCATCTGTCTGATATCCGCTACCTTTACACCCCTTACATACACCCGGGCATCTTTGATCTGCAGGGAAAAAATACTCTCTTCCAGTTTCCCTTCTGCGATCTTTATGCCTTTTGTTTCCAACTCCTCTTCCAGCTTATAATAGAGCTCCGTCTTCGGCATCAGTGCGAGAAGTGCAAACCAGGTAACCAGGACTGCAAAAAGTATTTTTTTTACCATTTGCACTTCAACACCACCTCATAGTCTGCTTCATGCTTTTTTACAGTTAATCCTTCTATCTCTACTGCGATATTGAGTATCCTGGAAACCACTTTATTGAGCTCGGCGGCACTGAGGTTTCTATAGTGTGCATTAAGTTTTTTCCCTTTCTGGCTCCATTCCAGTTTTGCGTGATCCACTATGTTTTTAAGCCTGGAGAGGTCTTTGGGAACCTTTTTGTCCGCCCATATCTTTTTAAACGCAATGATCTCTTTGATCTCATCCACAGATCTGGAGAGCTCGAATTTTTGACGCTCCTGTGCCGAAATCGTTACCTGCTTGAAAAAAAATGCACCCAAAAACAGCAAAAAGGTGATCAAGAGGATCATTTCGTTTTGGTAGCGTTTCCAGCTCATAAAGCTCCCTTGATCTTCAGTATATTGTCTTTGGGCTGCACAGTCACACTGAACTTCTGATTGACCGCCAGGGATTTCAGAGATACCATACTCTTTTTATCTTTACAGGCAAAGGTTGCAACAATTGCTTTTCGGGAAAGATTTATCGAAGTAAGCTCGACTCCCTTAAAGATCATGGTTGAGATGCTTTTGATCGCATCCCTTTTTTCTCTCTCTGCAGCATCAAGCTTTTGATAGGCAGAGAGTTCTGCCTCTCTGGTATACGAATTTGCTAAAGAGGGGTATTGCTTCAGCACGGCCTGCAGCTCTTCCGTACCGCTGCTGTCGCTATAACGCACTCCTTCTATCAAAAAGAGCAGAGCAAACACTACAAAAACTGCTGCCAGAGAAAAAGTCTGTTTGCGCGTAAACAGTGAATTATAAGCGGTGTGAAGTGCTACACCGCGCCTGGGAGAAAAACTGTTGTCAATTTGTTGCAGCGTATCCTCCTCCCCCAGCGTATTTTGAGGGATAAGAACTGCCGTTCCATCCATTTCGATCAGTGCTTCTTTGGGGCTTACATAGGTTGGTTCTGCAAACATGGCATGTGACTGCTGAGCAAAAAAGATTTTGGAAATCTGCTCGGGCCTGAGCCCTTTGGATACCAGAAACTCTGTGATTTTTTTGGGGTCAAAAGCGATAAAGACCCATTCACCGCCCTCTTTATAGACCAGGTATTCATAAGCACCCTCTTCCAAAAAGCCTTCAAAGAGCGATGGTGCGATACGTCTGGCCTGAAAAGCATAAGAGACCGGCAGAGACTCTTTTTTAAGGGTATAGAACTGCGGCGTAAGCATGATATTGATGCTTTCGTCGAATGAGACAGGATCCATTGAGGCATGCATCAGAACCAGCTCTTTAGTATTGCCCATAAAATTCAAAATGTTTTGCCTCCTCTTCAATCCAGTCAAAACCGAACCTATACTGCTTTCCATCCATCGCATACTGCACTGTACAGGCACTTTGATTCATAAAAGTATCCCCAGCGAACAGACTGCTGTATCGGCCGAAGTCTCCTCCTCTTTCGATTACAAAACTTTCCAGGCTCATACTGTCACGTTTGCTTTCCCACTCTTTTGCCACTAAAAGCTCCATATCGAATAACAAGGAGATCAGTTCACCGCTCATATACTTTTCACTGATAACCTTTGCATCCGGGAAAAAACTAAAGTACTTTTCCCATGCGATATGCTCTACACTGCCATCATCTTCTTCAAGCCGATACCTTAAAGCGATGGCCGAGAACTGTTTGTATGATATCATACCGTTTTTTTTGCTAAGCCTTCTTTGCCCTCCGGTAACAATTCTGTTATCTTTTCCGATCTCTTCGAGTATCATCTCCCGCAACCTCGAAGGATTTTGGATATTATAGGTAAATGCGATATGTTCAAACAGCTCCTGTGCCGCTTTATAATGGGGTTGCATCTTGCCGTTTTCTTCAAGTCCGAGCCAATTGATATCCACTCCTTTTACCAAAGGTTTGCAGTCAAGCACCAAAGAAAACCTGCCTTCTGGATCATTTAGGGGAATCGGCGTTTTATAGAGCCTGGAAAAAAGAGATTTCTTGTCTTTGATCCCCTTAAAGAGGTGTACAATATCTGCATAATAAAGATCTGCCTGAATGAGTGCTTTTGTATCAATCGCATCGTTTCTGGCCTCTTCGAAATAACTTAAAAGCACTGTAGTCAGAACGATCACTGCAGAAAGCACCGAGAGTGTGATCAGAAGGGCAAAGCCTTTTTGGTTGCTGCGTAATATTTTTGGGTGTTCTGTTTTATCCATCTAAAAGCTCGGTTTATGTAAAATTGGCTGAAATCAAACAAGGTTATTATAGCATAGCAAAGGATACATATGCATTTGCCCTCAAAACTTCGAA
>JBEWPY010000084.1:0-7719 GCA_047689495.1 Candidatus Sulfurovum profundilacunae
GGCGTTATTGTATCAAACGGACTTGGAAAGATAGATTAAATAGATAGCGAGATAGGGGATAGGGGATAGTGATTGGTGAATAGTGAATAGTGGTTAGTGGTTGGTGATTGTAGGGGCGGTACCCCTGTGTCCGCCCGGAATTAGTGATTTGTAGGGGCGGATCGTTGTATCCGCCCGGAACGGATGCAGGAGGAATTAGGAGTTAAGAATATTGATAAAAGCTTTTGCCGCAGTTCACATTTGCTTAACGGGTCTCATCTATGACCTTCCAGTATCCATCTTTTCTCCCTCCAACTCTTTGGAGTTTTTTCTCCGTCTGTAAATTGGCTAAATGCTGTTTTATCGCATTCGCTGAAACCCCTATCGTTTCTGCTAATTCGTCCCGTGTCATTTTCTTGTCAGAAGAGAGCAACTCCAGGATCTGTTCTTTTGTCGTCTTTTGGGTAGTCTTTTGGGTAGTCTTTTGGGTAGTCTTTTGGATAGTCTTGTGAAACACCACTTGCACACTGTGAAAAGTATATTTATACTCAGGCTCAGGAAGTCCCACCTTTTTGCAATCCTCTATGATGTTATTGGTTCCTTTTCCCCAGCTCTCAACAAATCCGGCTTTATAAAACATATTGGCAATGAGCGGATTGAAAGGTTTTGAAATATGGTTTTCTTTGAACTTTTCTATAGGGACTTCAGCACTTAGTGTTGCACCGTTAGATAATATCATTTTATTTTCATAGACTCTTATTTGCAGCACTGTTGTATCAGTATAATCCCTGTGAATAAGCGCATTTATCACCGCTTCTCGCACAGCTTCGTAGGGGTACTCTAAAGTTTCAATTCTTTGAAGTCCTTCATACGATATATAGCTATGGAGATATTTCGTCCTTAAAATCTCTATGATTTTTTCAAGCTGTTCAAAAAGATTTCCTTCTATAATATCACTCGTAAGCAGTTCACTATCATTTAAAAATTTACCTATTTTTGAGTGTGACTGTATAAAATACTTTTGCGGGTCTTTTCCAAAAAGCAAAACACAAGCTCTTTTAAACTGCCCGTTTTCTACCAGATTGAGTCTTTCCAGCAAAGTAAAAAGATCTTTTTCCTGCTCTATAAAAGGTGCTCTTTTGGCTGTCCATATTTTAAATTTTTCTATCGTTTCAAGATTGATATCTTCGATCGTAAAGTTTTCAACTACAATATCATCCCAGGTTTTCCCATACTTTTTGAGCAAAAAGTTTGTCAGGTTTCCTCCATTTAACTCTATGGTATTACTTCCGCTTCTTTGATAAAATTTACCGTTATAAGAAACCGGAGCATACGTTTTATTGACTTTTATTTCCAGATACTCTTTGTCATTGTTTTGCATTGAGATCACATCAACAATGAGTCCCAGTCGGTTGTTTATCTTGTTCGGAAGTGTCTCTACAAGTTTTTTGCTCTCTTTGAGCCCGATCACTTCTCCACTATCATCCATTCCAATATACAAACTCCCGCCATCACTGTTTGCGAATGCACAGATGGTTTTAAGATATTCATCTTTCCATATCTGTTTAAATTCTGTGATTTGAGACTCTTGCATATGTATACACTCACATTCGTTGAAATATTGACAATACGATCTTCTCTATTTACTATTATAACTTTCTGTTCTGAAAGGTAAAGGGGTTAGATAATACAAATGCTGTGGATTTATCGATTGTCGATGGAGTTTGATGAAAGAGATCCGGTGATGAAGGCAGCCTTTGGCTGATTTGAGTCAGTGGTGTGCAGTGTATAGTTTCTTCCATTATCCATTCCCCTCTTTTGATAGTATACTTTTTTTTATATTTTTATCGTTCAAGAGTATATTCATCTGACTAATTGCTATGGTATTTAACTTCTCAAGTCTCTCTTTTTGTTCGATACCCTCTGCAATAAAATGCGCATTGGGGGATTCGAGGTTTGCCAAACAGACAAGCTGGTCAACATCTGCGTAATCTCTGATATTGCCTTTCAAATCAGGATTTGACTCCTGCCACTCCCTGGCAGTCATACCAAAAAGCGCAACATTCAGCAGATCCGCTTCACTCGCATAGACAAAACTCACTTGCGCGGACGTAAGCTTCCTGGGCAAGAGATTTTCCTTGATAGCGTCCGTATGGATACGATAGTTGATCTTTGTAAGATTTCGTTTGACATCCCAACCTAGCTGTTTTTGTTCATTTTCTTTGAGCCTTTGAAACTCTTTTATAAGAAACAGTTTAAACTTCGGACTTATCCATGAGGCAAACTCAAAAGCAATATCTTTGTGGGCATAAGTACCGCCATATCTACCTGCTTTTGCTGTTATACCTTTGGCATTCGTTTTTTGTATCCACATTTTTACAGATAATGAAAACCTGTTAAGTCCTGCTTCACTTTTAATTCCCTCGAATTCGGTGGAATTAAAATCATCATTATATATCTCTTCCCAAATACCTAAAAACTCTATCGTATTTTTATTTCTAAGCCATTTCTCTATCAATACAAGACCATTTTCCAAATTTCTCACCATGTCGGTTAACGAAATCAAGTCATCCTCAAGAACATTGATCTTTGTATCCAGAACATTTATCTTAACCATTAACTGTTACCCATCCCGCAAAAATCAAGAATGATGATGGTCCTCGTTCCTGCGGGGTTGCACCGTGATTCGTGATTCGTAATTTGGTAAAAAGGGTAAAAAAGGGGGCAGGTCCAATGCTATGGATCTGTCGATTGTCAATGAAGTTTGATGAAAGGAATCCGGTGAAAAAGGCAGCCTTTGACTGGTTTGAATCAGTGGTGTGCAGTGTATGGTTTCTTCCATTATCCATTCCCCTCTTTTTTAATCAAATATCCAATCGTCTCTTTTCACAGACCCTGGATATGCATAAGAACCCCCGCCCTTTTTATGGCGTTATTGTATCAAACGGACTTGGAAAGATAGATTAAATAGATAGCGAGATAGGGGATAGGGGATAGGGGATAGGGGATAGTGATTCGTGATTCGTGATTAGTGGTTAGTGATTGGTGATTAGTGGTTAGTGATTGGTGATTGGTGATTGGTGATTTTTACTTTTTAGCCTTAAGTGCTGATTTTAGCTCTTGGAGCTGAATCAAATCAAGCTTATCTTTACTTCTGTTGGAAACAGTTTTGTTAAGGATCAAATCATTCAAGCTAATAATACCGGTATCTACCCCCAAAATTTTTCCATTGACTCTCTTTTTCCATGCATCATCAAACGCCACACCATCAATATCTGTCAGTATATCAATACGGGTAGGCGCTATACCTATCTGAATAACGCTATTGTTTTCCATAAAATCTTCCGGCTTTATGAGGAAAGGTACCCCAAACTCATCCAATGCCTTGCAAATCTTTGCACTGTTTTTTATCGTTTTTTTCACCCACAAATCAATATCATGCGTACTTCTCGTATAGCCGAAATTTCCCATAGCATAAGCACCGACTACCAGGTATTCCACATGATGATGATTGAATGCTTCCATGACATCAATATAGTCTTGAAAGTTCGACATACTATTTGTCCTTTAGTTTAATCATTCTTACCTGTCTCTTATCTACCCCCATAGTATCACTGCCCCCATTCTCTCCGTATCCAGGGTGAGACATATCAAATACTAACCTGCTTAACGTATCTCCGTCGCTATCCAAGTGAAAACTATGATGCTCTTCTGAATGCAAGCCGACCTTCTTCAAACTCATTTTATCTCTTCTTGCTTCTGCACGTTCTTTAAAACCTGTCAAAACGACACTCCTCCCATAGGTATCGACCAAACTCGAATCATCCGTTCCCAATACTTTTAGTCTAGTTATTCTTTTTTTAAAAATCATCTTCTTAATCATATCTTTTTTACAGGCAAGAGTCAATCGGATGTAACCATGGAGCAGCGGCTAGTGAATAGTGGTTAGTGATTGGTGAATGGTGATTAGTGATTGGTGATTAGTGATTGTAGGGGCGGTACCTCTGTGTCCGCCCGAAGATGATGGAAATTGAATGTTTCTCCGTTCGCCCTGAGCTTGTCGAAGGGGTTGGTTCGACAAGCTCACCACGAACGGAATCAAATTTTGACTTTTTACTTTTATAAGCAGATACCGAGCTGCTTGACAATATGTATCTTTTTTGATACACTTTTGTATGAAGAAAATCGCTGCACTTTTTTATGAAAACACGAATGGTAAGAAGCCTGTGCGTGAATGGCTCTATACTTTGGATGATGAAGACAGGAAAGCTATAGGCAAAGATATCAAAACCGTAGAGTACGGATGGCCTATCGGAATGCCGGTATGCAGAAAGTTGGAAAGCAAACTCTACGAAGTAAGAAGCAATATCTCCGATAAAAAGATCGCAAGAGTGATTTTTACCGTGATAGATGAGTACATGGTACTGCTTCACGGGTTTATCAAAAAGACACAAAAGACACCCAAGCAAGAGATCGATCTTGCACTGAAAAGAAGAAAGGATATTCAATGAAACTAACTAAAAACATGAAAAGCGATTTTGATGCGTTTTTAAAAGAGGACGGTATCTATGAAGAGGTCAATGACGTGGCGATCAAAAGAGTCATTGCCTACCAGATAGCGCAAGAGATGAAAGAACAAAAGATCACCAAGACCAAAATGGCAGAGCTTATGCATACAAGCCGTGCCGTTGTGAACAGACTTTTAAATCCAGATAATGAATCATTGACGCTAAGCACCCTGGAGTCTGCGACTACGGCACTGGGTAAGAGATTGAACATTACAATAGTCTAAAGCAGCAGGGGCTGCCAATTAGAAATTCGTAATTCGTAATTCATAATTTGTAGGGGCGGTACCTCTGTGTCCGCCCGGAATTAGTGATTTTGTAGGGGCGGTACCCCTGTGTCCGCCCGGGATGCATGGCATGCATCTTTTGTTTGATGGAATGATGGTGATTGGTGATTAGTGAATAGTGATTAGTGAATAGTGAATAGTGAATAGTGATTAGTGATTGGCGGTAATTTTTTAATTTTTAATTCTAAACTGGTGTTCCCACGAGGACTCGAACCTCGAGCTAGGCCTTAGGAGGGCCCTGCTTTATCCAGTTAAGCGATGAGAACATCAACCGTATTTTACCAAACACTCTTTAATAATGTCAATCATTTTCTTTTGATCTCTTTCTTCCAGCTCCGAAAACATCGGCAAAGCCAGAATACGGCTGGAAATATCTCTCGAAATGGGCATCACATCATCGTTCTCAAGATAGGGCAGCGTATCGAGGGAAGGATAAAAATAGCGTCTGGGGAAAATCTCTGCACGGTTTAACGCTTTTTGAACCTCAAGCGTCTGCGCTTCTGACTCAAAAAGCACCGGGAAATAGCCGAAGTTATTGTCAGCCTCCCCGTTTTGTTTCTGAAAAACGACTATCCCCCGCAGCCCCGCTTCATATCGCTCGAAAACTTCCCGTCTCTTCCGCCCGATCAACGCCATATCGTCCAGGACGCACAATCCCATCGCCGCCTCGAACTCATTCATCTTCGCATTGATCCCCAGCGACCTTACAGAATCCGGGCCGTCTATACCGAAATTGATGAGATACCGCGCCTCTTCCGCCAAACGGTCATCGTTGATAATGAGCGCCCCGCCCTCAATGGTATGAAAAAGCTTCGTTGCATGAAAACTGAGGGTAGAAACATCGCCATAATTTAAAATACTCTGCTCTTTATAGTTCACCCCGAAGGCATGAGAAGCATCATAGATCACTTTAAGATCATGCTTCCGGGCTATCGCATCGATCTTCTCCGCTTCACAGACATTGCCAAAAACATGTACCGGCACGATGGCAGAGGTCTGATCCGTGATCTTTGCCTCGATATGCTTCGGGTCCAGATCGAACGTTTCAGGGTCTATATCCGCAAAGACAGGCTTCAGTCCGCAGGAAACAAGCGAACTGGTAGTTGCCACAAACGAAAATGGCGTCGTGATCACCTCTCCTTCAAGCTTCAAAAGCCGATAAGCAGTCTCAAGGGCTGTCGTGCCGTTGGCTGTCAGCACGATATGTTTCACACCGAGATATGCCGCCAGCTTCTCTTCCAGCTCGCGTACCAGAGGGCCGTTGTTTGTCACCCATCCGTTTGCGTAAATCCGCTCGACATAAGCGATGTATTTCTGCCTGTCCGGCAGCCAGGTTTTTGTAACATGAATCAAAGCATTTCTCCCACTCCCGCGTCATGGCTTTTCTGCCCTCCAGGCTCTCCTCTGCTTTCCATGCAGCCCTTTTCAGGCCGTGAAACACACCGGCTGCATTACTTTCATAGCCATTTTATCTTTTATTGTTTTAAAACAGTATGACTTTTTCGCAATTCAGGGGTCAGAGTTCAGAAGCGCTGCGCTTTTCAGTGAGGAGTAAGCGCAGCTGGGGCTGCTAGTGAGGAAGTAGGAGTTAGGAGTTAGGAGTTGTTGTATGTATTGCGTGGCAATACTTTGATCTATGGGATTAGTGTTAAGCGTTAAGCGCTTAGCGTTGAGAGGTAGTGCCGTTCCTAATTCCTCACTCCTAATTACGGACGGACACAGGGGTAACCGCCCCTACAAAATCTTCACGAATCATGAATCACTATTCACTATTCACTATTCACTGGCAGCCCCAAGCTGCACTCGCTCCTCATTCCTCACTGGGCAACCGCCCCTACAAACACCAATCACTAATCACCAATCACTAATCACCATCCACTAACCACCAATCACCAATCATCCTCTCCGAACTCCTTCTCGATCTCTCTCCGGTATGCTTCTTCTTTCTCTGTCTGCAGCTGGGATTGCGTCAGTACGGCTTCATGGAGGAACTCGCCGAAGAAGGTTTTGGGCTCTTCATAGGCAAGGAAGAGGTAGGTACCTGCAACGAGCCCGGACATCGTGGCCGCCGTAATCATCTTTTGGACCGGGTTGAACCTCTGGACCGGCTCTTTTTGGCGTACTTCGCACGCCCCGCCCGGACAGTGTTTCGCCTCTTCTCTCACGATGGTCTTGTAGATCATGCACCCTATGCATATGGAAAACGCGCTCTCCAAAAATGTCAGCAGGAGACAGAGCACGCAGATAAGGACCTTGTAAAAAGAGATATCCCAGTGGATCACAAACCACCAGAGCATGGGGAGGGAGATGAACCAGCCCAGGGTCCATGCAAAACGTTTTTGCAGCCCGCCTACATACTCAGGCTGCTGATTCTGCACCATGAATTTCCCCAGAAGCAGGGAAGGTGAGTAGTTCGGGCTTATCACCCTTGCCGTAAAATCAAGAAAGAGAAAGGCCAGGTAGACCCTGGCTACGATAATGTGGTTAAACCCTATCCCGACAAAGATGACGATCATCCCCAGCATTCCGAGTATCCCTGCGGAAGCCCTTACCTCTCTCTCGTTGATCACTCTGACATCGTATCCGGGGACCTTTTCCCCGTATTCCCATAAAAAACGCTGTAAATTCAAAAAATATCCTTTAGTTGCACTGTTCCGTTTTGTGATAAATTTTTTATGTAAGAGGCATTATATCAGTTTTTCAAATAAAACAAGTTTTGTAAAAATCATATAATGAAAGATCGAAGTACTTCTGCGATACCGGAATACTCCCGTTACAGTTCTACACCGGATCAAAATTTTACTTTTTACATGTGAATTTTTTTTATGAAGTATGGCTCCGGATGCTGGATTCGAACCAGCGACCAAATGATTAACAGTCATCTACTC
>JBEWPY010000085.1:0-7703 GCA_047689495.1 Candidatus Sulfurovum profundilacunae
CAGATTCGGCAGTATAGTCGGGGTTGTGCGGGTGCGTCGTTTTTATGATATAGTCGCTTTCCCCTGCCGCATAGGCACTGTATCGTGACTTCATCAATGTGAGGGCATTGGGTGCAATCGCACCTTTATGATAGATGCCGCAGCACTTTTTGTATTTCTTTCTGCTCCCGCAGGGGCAGGGGCTGTTGAGTGATATCCTGGACATTAATCCGGCACCGCTTTTTTAGGTAATCTCATGCCCGCCTGCCATGGCGTGGTATATGCCTCTGAGGTGACAGCCATCTTTTTCAGGGGTGCATCACAGGTCATATAGAGTTTTTGCTCATCTTTGCTGAGGTAGCGTTTGCATAACTTCATGCGTTTGAGATATCTCGGCTCCTCGTCAAAGTGTGTCACGGTAACTTTACGGTTTTTGCTGCTAGCGTGTGCAAACCATCCGTCTCCCAGGTAGATACCGACATGGTTGATGTATTTGCTGCGTCTGTTGGTGGAACCGAAGAAGATAAGATCTCCCTCGTGCAGCTCTTTGAAGGCAACGGTTTTCCCCATTTTTGCCTGCTCTCTTGCAACACGCGGGATCTCTATCCCCATTTGGCCATAGATATTGTACGTTAAACCGGAACAGTCAAAGGCGTCAGGCCCCTCTTCGGCCCATACATAGGGTTTATCAAGATAGAATCCCAAAAGTGCCTGTATATTGTAGCGATTTGGTTTGCAGGTCACTTTCGGTTTGATGATATCGTAATTGGGATAGGCGTAAGGCTTTTTATGGGCACACCCTGTAAAGAAAAGCGTACCTAAAAAAAATATTGCTATATAGTTCATCATAACCCCCTTATAAAATGAGCATAGCATCTCCATAAGAGAAAAAACGATATTTCTTTTCTACCGCTTCTTTATATAATTGTAACGTTTTTTCTCTTCCGATGAAAGCCGAAGCCAGCATAATCAGCGTGCTTTTTGGCAGATGGAAGTTCGTGAGCAGGTATGTAACGCGGCGGGGAGGGTTATGCGGATTGAGAAAAAGATCACACTCTCCCTCTTTTTTGTGTGTGCGCACATAGTATTCTATGGCCCTTGTCACGGTAGTACCGATCGCCAGAATAGGCGTATGACTCTCCAGTACAGCAGCTGCTTCATCGCTGATATGGAAGAATTCAGAGTGCATCGGGTGCTCAAGGATATGGTCACTCTCAACAGGTTTAAAGGTACCTGCCCCGACATGGAGGGTAATTTTGTGTGTTTTATGCTTTTTTTGCATGGCTTCGAAGAGCTCGTGAGTGAAGTGAAGCGATGCGGTCGGTGCAGCTACGGCACCCGCATTTCGGGCAAAAAGGGTCTGGTAGTCTTTTTCATCCTCTTTGTTGTCTTCTCTCTGCATATAAGGGGGAAGCGGGAGATGGCCTATTTCATCCAGGATTAGAACCAATGCTTCAAAGCGCAGAGGCGTTCCGTTTTGTGTGAAGGTGACTGTTCTTGTGCCGTCCTCATGCAGTGTTTCAACGGTTGCCGTAAGCGCTTTGTCAAAATGCAGTTTCATGCCGATGCTGACTTTCCCTCGGATCAATACCAAAGAACGGTACGCATCCAACGCTTTGTTAAAAAGCAGTTCGACTTTACCGCCACCCTGGCCCCCGGCACGCTCTTTATGCCCGAAAATACGGGCTTTTATGACACGTGTATCATTGAGAAAGATATCGCACGATTTTGGAAGGTATTCCAAAAAGTGCGCGAATGTGGTATGGGTAACCGTATCGGTTTTGCGGTCATAGACCAGCAGTCTGGCACGGTCCCTCGGGTAGACGGGCCTGGAAGCGATGAGCTCCTCAGGGAGCTCATAGTCGTAATTTTCTGTGAGAAGATCAGCCGTGCCTTTCAAGGTTTAGCTTTCTCTGGTCTCGGCCGCAGGTTCCGCCTCTTCCTCATCGCCTTTGTCCGGGTTGACCATACGTACGATAAGGATCGAGACACCGTAAAGCAGGATCAGAGGGAATGCCATAAGCAGCTGCGTAAGGATATCCGGTGGTGTAAGGAGTGACGCTAAAACGAATATGATCAGGATCGCATATTTGAAAAAGTCTTTGAGTGTTCTGTCTGTCACCAATCCAAGCAGGGCAAAGAAATAAGCAAACACAGGCAGCTCAAATGCGATACCGAACCCCATCATAATTTTGGCAAAGAACCCCACATAATCTTCGATATTGATCAATGGTGTATAAAGGAAAGAACCAAAGGTGATCAGAAACTGAAATCCAAACGGTGTGACGATATAGTAGGCAAAAAGTACCCCTGTGAAGAACATGATCGAACCCCCAAGCACGAAAGGAAAGATCATTTTCTTTTCATTGGCATAAAGTCCGGGAGAGATAAAAAGCCAGAGCTGGTAAAGGATAAACGGGAGTGCACCTAAAAGTGCCGCAAAGAATGAGACTTTAAGGGCTACGAAAAATACTCCTCCGATCTGGTGGGTGGTGACCATTCCTTCAAAACTCTTTTTCCCGTTATTCTCTATGGAGCGGTTGACATCATCGAGAAGCGCGGTGAGTTTTGTAGTGGCTTCGGCAGTCTGTTTCGCCGAAGCAGCCGCTTCCTTGAGGATGATAGAAAGCTCAGGGTTGCTTTGCGTGGCAGCAACATCAGAAGCTTGGTTCAGGTCACCATGGAGTCTTTCCGCAGCTTCTATGGCTTCCTGTGCATATTGATGGGTAGAATCAGGTTCATGCTCCGGTGTTTTGAGCTCGATAACAGTACCGTTTTCATCTGTTTGCTGAATCTTCCACTGTCCGGCTTCTTTTGACTCGATCACAAGACCTACTTGTGTCATGGCGTCATTGAGCGGCTGGGTAACCCAGGCGAGGATGTATTTATGAAAAGTAAAAGCAATCGCAAACATGACAAAAACAGATAGGACCGAAAGCCCCAGGCGTTTACGGAGTTCGGCTAAGTGAGGACGGAGATCTTCAAACATTAGTCATCCTCGCTTTTCTCTGCTGTATCAGATGGAATATCTTTGACTCTCCTGTCCGGTTGTGCATAGGGATCTGCTTTTTTCTTCGGTTTCTTTTTGATCTCTGCATGCTCTTGTTTGGGCTCAACGGGCGTAGCGATAGACTCATCTTCTTTTTTTGACTGTGCGTCTACTTGTTTTCTGTGTTTTTCGGCGGCAGTCATATCAGATGGTTTTTTAGTTATATCATCCTCCAGGTCATCGAGGCCGAGGTTTTTAAACCCCTTGAGCTCATCTGTCGCATCAGTAAGCTTTTTTTTATACCCCAGGGCTTCTTCTTTAAGATCAGCGATCTTGATCTCCTCTTCCAGTGAGCTTTTTGCCTCGCCGACTGTCTGTTTCACGCTTTTGATAAACTTTGCTATCTCTACCATCGCCTGGGGAAGTTTGTCCGGCCCCAAAAACAGGATCGCAACGATAGTGATAAGCACTAACTCTGTAAATCCGATTCCAAACATAAAATGCCTTCATTTTTAATTGTTGTATTTTAACCAATTATTCTAAAAGATAGAGTGCCATCTCATCACTCAAAAAATAATTGTTGTTGTAGTAATGCGTTTTTGTGGGGTAAAGCTTTCTCTCCGCGACCAGTATCTCTGCTTTTTCCTGCGCCCTTTTATTCAGTGTGGATTTTTTGATGCCTGTGCTGCTTCGTAATCCTAGAAATATCTTCTCGGTCAAAAGTTCTTCCGGCGTCAGGAGTTCTTCCTGTATCTGCAGAGGGGCGGCGATATAGGCATTGAGATCATTATGGGGGTAGAACCGTCGTTCGTTCAAAAAGCCTACGGCACCCGCACCGGCACCGATATAATTTTTCAGTTCCCAGTACCCTTTGTTGTGTCGGCTTTGATAACTGCCGAAATTGGAAATCTCATACTGTTCGAACCCGTGTTTTTTGATCTCTTCAGAGACGAAAAAAGCCAGTGTTTCATTCTCCTGTCTGGCTTCAGGGGTTTGTGAAAAAAAGGTCCCGTCCTCTATCGTGAGTTCATAGGCGGAGATGTGGTCGATAGGAAGTTCAAATGCCTGCCTGATATCAGATAGAAGCAGTGCTTTGGTATCGTTTCGAAAGTTATAAATGAGATCAAGTGAGAGGTGTTCGATACCAAGCTCTTTTGAAGTCAGGATTGATTTTTTGGCCTGAGACGGTGTATGTGCGCGGTTCAATCCTTTGAGTTTGCCGCTGTCAAAACTTTGAACGCCGAAACTGACACGGTTTACTCCAAGCTCCTTCATCCCTTCAAGCCACTTTTTGGTCGCAGAGTTTGGATTGGCTTCCGTCGTGATCTCTGCCTCTTTCTGAAGATAGGGCTTCAATAGCTTAAAGAGGGGTTCGTAGAGTTTGGGTGCGACAGTAGAGGGGGTCCCTCCGCCGATGAACAGGGTTTCGATCGAATCTTTTTGAACATGAAACCTTTCAAGTTCAAACTCCACTTGCGTGTAAAGCGCCTTCATATAGGCCTTGCGGGTATCAAATCTGTCGACATAGGAGTTGAAGCTGCAATAGTAACACTTGGAGTCGCAGTAAGGGATATGTAGATAAAGTAACAAAATAATTCCTGCCAGATTATGTTTGAAAAGTTTCGCATTTATTTTGTCATAAAGCGTTAAAACAACTCTTTTTCCAAACTGTATATAACTGAGTTTTAGATAAAATCATACCAGAAAAATTATTGTAAAGAGTGGAAGAGCAGATGCAAACAAAAAAGCGTTATCGCCCAAATGTTGCAGCAGTGATACTCTCCCCGAATTATCCGGATAGATGTGAATTTTTTATTGCACATCGAAGCGATATCAGAAATGTATGGCAATTCCCGCAAGGGGGTATAGATGAGGGAGAGACACCCTATGAAGCGTTACATAGAGAGTTGCTTGAAGAGATAGGCTGTAATGAAGTTGAGGTGCTGGGTGAGTTTCCTGAGTGGATCACTTATGATTTTCCCGCTTCCTCCGCAAGTCGGAAAATATATCCTTATGACGGGCAGACCCAGAAGTATTTTCTGGTACGTCTCAAAGAAGATGCCGCGATCAACCTGCATGCGTATGAAGTTCCGGAATTTGAAGAGTATACTTTTGTTGGGTATGAAGATGTATTTAAGAGAGTAACTTACTTCAAGCGTAAAGTGTATCGCAGGGTCATTGACTACTTCCGGCAAGAGGGTTTGATATAAAATTAAAGAAGAATAAAGAAAAAGGTATAAATGAGATGTTAATCGTACAGAAGTATGGCGGGACAAGTGTAGGCGGCCTTGACCGTATAGAGAATGTTGCTTCGCGTATCATCAAAGCAAGAGACAAAGGAGATGATCTGGTAGTAGTCGTTTCGGCCATGAGCGGTGAGACCAATAAACTGATCGAATATGCAGAACACTTTTCAGGCAATCCGGCGAAGAAAGAGATGGATATGCTGCTCAGTTCAGGAGAGCGTGTGACGGCTGCACTTCTCGCTATCGCGCTACAGGAGAAGGGGCATGATGCCGTTGCGATGACAGGCAGGCAAGCCGGTATTTTAACCGATGATATGCATACGTATGCACGTATCGAAGAGATCGACCCAGCCCCTATGAAACAGGCAATAGGCGAGGGAAAAGTAGTGATCGTGGCAGGGTTTCAGGGGATCAATAAAAACGGAAGTGTTACGACATTGGGACGCGGAGGCTCAGACCTTTCAGCCGTAGCGATCGCCGGGGCGATAGAAGCAGACCAGTGTGAGATTTACTCAGATGTTGACGGTATTTATACGACAGACCCCCGCATTGAACCAAAAGCAAAGAAGTTGGATACGATCTCATATGATGAGATGTTGGAGCTGTCCAGTCTGGGTGCAAAAGTATTGCAGAACCGTTCCGTTGAGTTGGCAAAAAAACTCAATGTAAAGTTATATGCAAGAAGCAGTTTCAGTGAGAATGAAGGTACATTGATAGCAGAGGAGAGTGAGAATATGGAAGCAGTATTGGTAAGCGGTGTGGTATTGGACAGAAATCAGGCAAGAGTAACACTGAGAGGTGTGTCGGACAAGCCGGGCATTGCAGCGGAGATCTTTACAATGCTGGCAGACAACAATATCAATGTGGATATGATCATTCAGAACATGGCAGCGGCGGATGGTGAAACAAACCTCGGGTTTACCGTACCGCAAAGTGAACTTGAAAATGCAAAAACGGTGATTGAAAAGTTTGATCATGATATCAAAGGGATGGATTTTGATGAAAATATTTGCAAGGTATCGGTAGTGGGCGTAGGGATGAAGTCACACTCCGGTGTTGCGGCCAGAGCATTTACGACCATGGCAGAGAACAATATCAATATCAACATGATCTCTACTTCCGAAATCAAGATATCCATGGTGATCGATGAGAAGTATGGCGAGCTTGCGATCCGTGCACTGCATGGAGCTTACGAGTTGGACAAGTAAGATTTTACTGTGCAGCAATTACTGAAATGGACACTGGAGACGATTCGGGAAGAGGAGAGCGCTTTTTCCTGGATGGAAGAGCACCGTTTTGCGTGGGCTCCCCTGGTAAACAGCGCTGTCTCTCAGGTACTGGAAGGCAAAACAGTACTGATGGTGACAGATGACTCGCGCAAATGGTTCGGAAAGTATGTTCTCGGCAAAATCAATGCATTGGAAAAAAATCGTCCGCTTTTGCCCTGTTATCAACTTGGGGAATGCTTCCCCGGTCTTAAAACGATCAGAACCATTGAAGAGATACAGCTGCTTGAAGATATGCTTGATATCTCATATCCCCAGGGATACTTTATCTGGTATATAGGCAAAGGCGACCATCCGTATACCAAACTGGCTTACAGAAATGATGATAATTTTGTATGGCTGATGGATGAAGAGGCACAAAACAGTTTTCATTTGCGCAGCGCAGATCCTCTTTTGGACATAAAGCTTTTACAGCTTTATAAACTGTTTGACGAGACACTTTCCGCAGCACTCTTCGGGGACCTGGATCTGGACTGATGACACCTTTAACGCTATCCAGCCAGGTACTTATCACGTCTAACGCTGAAGAGACGATAGCATCACTGGAAGCACTGCAGAACAATGAGCGAATGATTAAAATTATCAAAGAAGATAATTTTTTAGTAGAGGACGCAAAACTTGCGATAGAGAAGGCATACCTGGCAAGTGAAGAGACCACCGTGATCCTTCTTTCTGCAAAGTATTTTTCCCCTGTCGTGCAGAATAAACTGCTGAAGGTGATCGAGGAACCGCCGCCGAACAAAGAGTTTATCCTACTCACTCCGAGCAAGGCAACGATATTGGCTACGATACGTTCGCGTCTGCCGATACATGTTCTGAGCGAATCCGGGGAAAAAGAAGCATTGGGCCTGGATGTTACCCAGCTGTCGCTTGGAACGGTTTACGAGTTTGTGCAGACGCATAAACGGACCAATGCTGTAGAGATGACTAAAATCGTAGAGATGGTTTCCAAAGAAGCGATGCGTTCGGAGAAGTTCAACCTGGATGAAAAGACACTGAACCTTTTCTCCAATGCCTTTGTGGCACTTGATATGGGCTCACCCCCTTCTTTTGTACTCAATACACTTCTTTTGAAGCTTTTGGCAAAGAAAAAGCGATAAAACGATTCAATGCGGTGCATTGAAAGTGAATAATTAATAATGAAGAGCGAAGAGTTGCGGTATGCTTTTAGAATAAAGCAAGCTATTGACAGGAGATCATACG
>JBEWPY010000086.1:0-7648 GCA_047689495.1 Candidatus Sulfurovum profundilacunae
ATACAAGATTTTTTTACCGGTACTACTCTCTATGATACGATCATTGGAACAATTACCGGAGCTGTATCTGTCGGTCAGCCTTTTCTCAGTTATATTATCGGCGGAGAGTTGAGTACCCAGGGGATATCACTCTATGCGATTACGGCATTTATCCTCTCTTTTGTCACGCTTGGAGTCGTACAGCTTCCCCTGGAGTACTCTCTGTTTGGCATGCGGTTTACACTGTTGCGAAATCTGCTTAGTTTTATTTTCTCCATTCTTGTCTCTCTCTCAACAGTCTATACTCTGGAGCTTTTGATATGAGTATAAAGAAAGGGCAAAAAAGGATTGGCAATATCATGCTTCTAATCGTAGTATCTTTCTACCTGTTGACAGCACTGCTTGACCCGGAATCAGGGTATGAGGCATTACAACGGAGCGTTGATGTGTTCAAAACCATTTTACCTGTTTTAGTGGTCGTTCTCTTTTTAATGACCTTTATCAACTCTTTTATTCAACCTCAAAAGATCTCTCAATATCTGGGTAAAAAAAGCGGACTTAAAGGGTGGCTTATCGCTGTTTTAGGCGGTCTATTGAGTCATGGCCCCGGTTATCTCTGGTATCCAATATTAAGTGATCTGCGTGAACATGGTGTCAAAAACGGATTAATTGTAGCTTTTTTTTATGCACGCTCCATAAAAATACCATGGCTGCCTATGATGGCAAGCTATTTTGGTATAGCCTTTACGATAACGCTAACTCTATATGTTTTACTGGCTGCGTTCATCCAAGGAGTGATCGCAGAGAAACTCATATCACATAGTAAATAAATATAATTTTTATGGATAATTTTGGAAATAGTTTTTTGTCACATAATTTTTAGTTAATGGCTTTTCATACAAAAATACTAAAAAGTATTGAGGTGAAGGGAGGGGGTATCAAAATGAATATTTTTCTTTCCGAAAACAAGATTGATATAGTTGATTTTAATTATCTAACCAGGACTATAAGAAAATTGGATATTTAAATGATTGTGTATGGTAGGATGTATCCATATTTGCTGATGAATATAAAAAAGGCTTAATAATTCTTTGAATGGAGTACTTGGTGAAATTGCTGCAACCTATAAGAATAAAAAGGTCCTGCTTTATTAGGGTCTTTAAACTTTTTGTTTACAAAATACCGTTTCAGGGGGAGTGGCAACCTCCGTATACAAATACAAACAAGTAAAATAAAAACCCTTCAGTCACTCTCGAAATTTTTCGCGATTTTTATACTTTAGCTACTCTTGTGGAACATAGACCAGCACATCAAAAGGTGCCTCGGCAAGCAGATAGGAAGCCGTGCTTCCCAGAAGTGTCCGAAAGCCGGAAGTTCCTCTTGAGCCAACCACCAAAAGGTCACAAGGATATTTTTTTAAATAATCCAGCAATGTTTTTCGCACTTCGATACCCCCTTCGATCAGCTTGCTTTTCTCAATACCCAGATCCGCTTTTAACGCTTTTAGATTCTCTTGAGCCGACAATTTGACCTGTTTCTCATACTTTTTACTGTCAAACCCTTTAAGCCCAAAACTGTCTGAAGTATAGATACCGGTAGCATAGAACGGTTCATAAGCATGAAGTAATTTCATTTTAGCTGAGGAGAAGGTCTTTTTTGCATAGGCTGCTCCCAGTTTGGACTGCGTTCCGAAATCCGTAAGTACGGTAATACTCTTGTAAGACTCTTTATATCTGTTTTTAACCACCAGGACCGGCAAATGGCTTCTGTGGGCAATCTTATGTGCCGTAGTACCCAATAAGGCTTTTTTCCCTTTTGTATGCGCTCCGATAATGATCATCTCTGCTTTTACAAGCTTTGCCTGATAAAGAATGGCGTCCTCAGGGTCACCCTCTTTTACCAGAATAGAGTAAGGCACACCCTCTGGAAGTTTTAATTTTTTTATCTTTTTTTGAATATCTTTTCTGATCGCATCCGTATCTATGAACTCATGTTTTAAACTAAAAAGATCCGGTGTTTCAAACCAAGGTATTTTGACCGCATAAACGATAAAGAGTTCCGCACCCTTCTTCTGAGCAACCATAAAGGATCTTTTAACGACAGTGTTCGATTTTGCAAAAGGATCTATCCCTACAACCATTCTTCTCAACTTTTTCATTTTATATTTTCCTTTCTATCTACTACAGTATCTTTTTTTGCTCTTTTATAAAGACTTTCCCCGCCATATCTCATTTTCATAATATCATATTTTCAAATAAAATAAGAAGTTGGAAAAGATCTATTAATTTAAGCCTTTAGAGTAGTATTATGCTCAAAAGTGCTTTTTCTAACTTGTTATCTGTTATTATTAATATATATACTGTGGCTTGAAAGAAGTAATATAATGGAATATGAAATGAAGTCTGAATCGGATAAAAAAGCCAAAGCACTGTTAAAAGTGATAAGGAAGCTTCTTACCGAGATACATCCGCATCATCAACCTTCAGAGCATTTTACACTTGACAGTAGTTTTGAAAAAGAGCTTGGACTGGACAGTCTGTCTCGGGTTGAGCTGATCGCAAGGGTTGAAAAGGAGTTCGAACTTGCACTACCCGAACGTACTTATGCAGAGGCTGAAACACCGCGTGACCTTCTGCGTATGTTGCTTGGTACAGAGAAGACCTACGAGACCCTGAAAGATTCAGAGATCTCTTCGATAAC
The DNA here is from genome assembly GCA_047689495.1 of Candidatus Sulfurovum profundilacunae. Taxonomy (GTDB): domain Bacteria; phylum Campylobacterota; class Campylobacteria; order Campylobacterales; family Sulfurovaceae; genus Sulfurovum; species Sulfurovum profundilacunae. Next base: position 2,680 of record JBEWPY010000086.1, read on the forward strand.
ACTGGGAAAAGCTGAAGGTACTCCTTTTGACGCAAAAACCCTTGTAGAGGTACTGCAGTGGCATGTGATGCAGCATCCCGATCGTCCCCATATCCAGTTCTATCAGGATGATGGTCAGGGAGAAGTCATCACTTATGCCCAACTCGAAGCAGGTGCCGAAAATGTCGCTACAGCGTTACAGGAATACGGGCTGCAAGCCGGCCAGCCGATCGCTCTCATGCTTCCCAGCAGTACGGATTACTTTTTCATCTTTTTGGGTATATTGATGGCCGGCGGCATACCGGTACCCATCTATCCGCCAGCACATCCCTCGCAGCTTGAGGATCATATGAAAAGACATAGCCGTATATTGGATAATTGCCAGGCAAATATCCTCATCACGGTTCCTGAGGGCAAACGTGTTGCACAACTACTAAAATCACTGGTTCCGAACCTTCATTATATCGTCTCAACATCTGACTTGAAATCATCATCCTCCAAAACAATGTTTCCAAACATCAATGAACAGGATATCGCTTTTATACAGTATACATCGGGAAGTACTGGAACCCCAAAAGGCGTAGTGCTGACACATGCCAATCTTCTTACCAACATCAGAGCCATGGGCAAGGTGGTCGAAGCCGGGCCAAAAGATGTTTTTGTCAGTTGGTTGCCGCTTTACCATGATATGGGCCTTATCGGTGCCTGGCTCGGGAGCCTCTACTACTCTGCCCTTTTTGTCGTTATATCTCCATTGGATTTTCTGGCCAGGCCGGAACGCTGGCTATGGGCAATACACCGCTACAGAGGTACACTCTCAGCGTCACCGAACTTCGGATATGAGTATAGTATGCACCGTTTGAAAGATACCGACCTAACAGGATTGGACCTAAGCTCCTGGCGGGCCGCATTCAATGGAGCAGAAGCGGTCAGTCCTGAAACAGCAGAACAGTTTTGTAAACGCTTTAAACCGTTTGGATTTAAAGAGGATACGATGATGCCGGTTTACGGGCTTGCAGAGTCTTCGGTCGGTCTGACATTCCCACCATTGGAGCGTGGTGTACGTATCGACCATATAGATCGTATCACTTTTACTCAATCAGGAAGAGCCAAGAGTACGAAAAAGGATGACAGCAATATTTTAAGATTTGTCAGTTGCGGCACTCCTCTTCCGGGACACCAGATCAGAATCGTAGACGATGCCGGACATGAACTGCCAGAACGTCTAGAGGGACGGCTGGGGTTTCGAGGCCCCTCTTCGACCAGCGGTTACTACCGTGATGCCAAAAAAACGCAAACACTTTTTGACGGAGAGTGGCTCGATACAGGTGACTTGGCCTACATTGCCAACGGAGAAATTTATGTAACCGGACGTACCAAAGACATTATCATACGTGCCGGTCGCAACATTTACCCGGATGAACTCGAAAAGATGGTTGGGAATATACCGGATATTCGAAAAGGATGTGTTGCGATATTTGCCAGTATGGATCAAAAAAAACAGACTGAAAAACTGGTGATTTTGGCAGAGACACGAAGTAAAGACCCGAATGAGCACCGAAGATTAAGTAACGATATCAATACATTATCGATTGATCTGACCGGAGTACCGCCTGATGAAATTGTTTTGGCTCCACCTGGAAATGTCCTGAAAACTTCAAGCGGTAAGATCAGACGTTCTGCAAACCGTGAACGCTATGAAAAAGGGATGATCGCTAAAAAGCCAAAAAGTGTCATGTGGCAGATAGCTCGGCTGGCCTTTAGTGGTATCAAACCCGAGTTACGACGTACAAAACAGTATCTTGGCAGCCTTTTCTTTGCAGCATACAGTTGGTCTGTCTTTACTTTGATCACGCCGGTTGCATGGCTCTCTATGACGCTCTTACCAAAGTTTTCAATGCGATGGTATATGATACAGCGTTGTGCAAAACTGCTGGCCTATGTAACTGCCACACCTCTCAAGGCAAAAGGTGTCAAAAACCTTCCACCCCAGGGATCACCCTGCATCCTGATTTCTAATCACGGGAGTTATCTTGATAGCGCTGCCCTTGTAGCAGCACTTCCGGGTCATTTTCGTTTTATTGCCAAGTCAGAACTGTCCAAAAGCTTTTATACCCGTATACCTTTGGAAAAGATCTGTACGGAATTTGTCGAACGTTTTGAGATCAGTAAAAGTATTCACGATACAGAACATCTCCGTACCCTCCTAGAATCAGGCCATGCACTGATCTTTTTCCCCGAAGGGAGTTTCAGTCGAGTTCCGGGACTAATGCCATTTCGACTGGGTGCATTCAGTATTGCAGCCGAGGCGAATGTACCGGTCATTCCTATAGCGATCAGAGGTACACGCTCTATACTTCGGAGTGGATCATGGTTCCCTCATCACGGTTCGATCACAATAAAGATCGGCAAGCCTATCGATCCGAAGAAGATCAAAGCTAAAACAGATAAAAAAGAGTGGGATATAGCTATTGGCCTACGTGACCAAAGCCGCGAGTTTATTTTGCAGCACTGCGGCGAACCGGATCTTTCATAGGAGCAATGTAATGCTACTCCTCTGTAGATTTTTCCAACTCCTTCTCAAGCAGTAGACGACGCATCAGTTTACCCATGACATTTTTAGGCAGGGAATCCACAAATTCAACCGATGACGGGGTCTTGAAGCGTGCAAGACGACCTCTGAGATATTCGATAATCTCATAAGCTTCGGCCGCTTCCCCCTCTTTAAGAACGATAAATGCCTTTATCTCTTCACCTTTGTACTCATGCGGTATGCCTACAACTGCTGCATCTTCGACTTTTGAGTGTGTGCAGCACACCTTTTCCACCTCTGTAGGTGAAACGTTCAAGCCTTTCACGATGATGATATCTTTTTTCCTGTCAACCACATAAAAATAGCCCTCTTCATCCATTTTTACAACATCACCGGTATAGAGCCATCCTTCTCTTAAGGCTTCTTCTGTCATTTCAGGCTGCCCCCAATACCCTTTCATCAACTGTGGACCTTTCACGATCAGTTCTCCCTTTTTTCCGACCGCTACCTCCTCTTTTCCCTCTTCTATATCAACGATCCGACACTCAGTATCGGGCATTGGTACACCAATGGAGTTTGGTTTATTTGGGGCGTTCATTGGATTGGCATGTGTGACAGGAGATGCTTCTGAGAGCCCATACCCCTCAACCAGTTTTGAGCCCGTCACTTCCACAAATCTCTTCTTGACACTCTCCATCAGCGGTGCCCCTCCGCTGATACATGCTCTGACCGAATGAAGATCATACTTCGCAACACTCTTGTAGTTACCCAGTGCCGCATACATCGTAGGGACACCCGGCATGATCGTGATCTTCTCTTTTTCCATTGTTTGAAGGATGAACTTCAAGTCTCTCGGGTTGGGGATGAGTATCAGTGTACCCGCACAGCTCATCGTGAAGCTCAGACAAGCTGTCATACCGAAGCTATGAAAGAAAGGAAGCCATCCCAACACACGCTCTTCGCCTTCAACCGTATCTGTTACCCATGCCCTGCACTGGAGTGCATTTACCACAAGATTATAATGGCTAAGCATCACTCCTTTTGGTGTGCCGGTTGTTCCGCTGGTGTATTGCAGTAACGCGATATCTTCAGGATCAACCTCTGTCTCAGGCCCCTTATCGCCACTTTGTGCCATCAACTTCTCCAGCCAATGATCTGATGCATCTATGCTCACCCTGTCCTCTTTCTCTTTTAAAAGCGCAAAAAGAATCCTGGTGAAGAACGGAAAAAAATCTTTGACATTGGTAACAATAACATTTTTAACTACCGTCTCATCTTTAATCTCTTGAATCACCGGATAAAAACGGCTCATGACAATCACAGTTTCGGCACCCGAGTCTTTCAATTCATAGGCTACTTCTGCAGATTTAAAAAGGGGATTGATAGGTACAGCGATGGCCCCGATCTTCAAAATACCGTATAACATGATGATAAACTGAGGCGTGTTGGCAAGATAGAGTGCTACCCTGTCGCCTTTTTGAACCCCCAGTCCTGAAAGCGTATTTGCTGCTCTGTTTACCAACCTGTCCAGTTCACTATATGAGATATCATTGCCCAGGTAGGAGAGTGCTCTATTTTGTGGATACTTGGAAGCTGACTCTTCCAAGAAAGCAAAAAGAGGTACTTTTGGATACTTTACAGCAGAGGGAACACCCTGATCATAATGTTTTAACCAAACCTTTTCATCATAGTTCATTTCATCTCTCTTTTTATAGATATACTAAATTATACTGTAAATCATTATGTGGTCAAAAGTTAAGACGATATAAAATCCATAACAGGACAGATCAAGTGAGCGCGTGCTCCACTTCTTTGGCTACTTTTTTCTCATCTACTCTCATAAGCATGATACCCCCAATGATAAAAAAGAGTGCTACGGATAAGATTCCTACTCTGGAACTTTCCGTGACCAGAGCAACCGATCCGATCAAAAACGGTCCTAAAATTGCAGCAGTCTTTCCCAAAAAATTATAAAATCCGAAGAACTCCGCTGCATATGCATCCGGAATCATCTTGGCATAGTAGGAACGGCTCAGTGCCTGAATGCCCCCTTGCACCAATGCGATCATCACCGCCAATAGATAAAATTCATATATCTCATCCATTACTGCTGCCCAAAATGTGATAAAAAGATAAATAGCTATCGCCAAAAGAATTGCTTTTTTCGTATCCCACTTTTGGGCTAACCTGGCAAAAACCAATGTAGCAGGAAAACCGATGAACTGAACGATCAAAAGCGAAAAGATCAAATGCTTTGGCTCAAACCCGATCGCCATTCCATAATCAACCGCCATCCGTATGATCGTATCTACCCCATCTATATAGAACCAGTAAGCAATTAAAAAATATACCAGTCCCTTAAACTGTGCAATTTTTTTTATCGTTCCTTTGAGTCTCTTATACCCTTCTTTCATGAGCTGTGTTGTTTTTATCTCTTTATCCGGTTTTTTCTCTTTG
>JBEWPY010000005.1:0-36271 GCA_047689495.1 Candidatus Sulfurovum profundilacunae
GTAATACAATCCATTGACAACATGAATAAATTTTTCTCGTCCCCTGACTTGAGAGAACCCTGTAGGTCGGGATGCCCTCATCCCGACACAGACATAAAACGGGATTCAATGATCATATCGGGGCAAGGGTACCCCAATCTACGGATATATTATGCTTCAATAATTTAACTTATTTCTCAACCATCGAATTTTTGTACATTTAGAGTATACGACGAGGAAAACAAATCACAGAAGACCAATAATAGAAAACCTACCTATCTCCCAGGGGATGATCGCTCCGCTTCTTCATCTTTCGTTCCTGCTCCTCGGAAACATTGGGCTCGGAGTAAGTCACCTGGTTGTAGATCACGCACCCTCTGCATCCGGGATCACATTTGTGATTGAGCTTGATACACCACTCTTTCTCTTCATTTCTGGTCCCCATATACTGACATGTCCATCCGCTGCTCATATCTGCTCCTAGTACCGTATCTCGAAACCATCTGTCCTGAATTCCGCATCATAGATGATTTCGTAGCTGATATCCTCTACTCTGCTGAGGGGAGAACCCTCTTTCAGAATATCCAAAAAGGTGTCAAAATCTTCATCATACACCTCAGCGATCACTTCGACAGTACCGTCATCCAGGTTCTGAATATAACCTTTAAACTGTCTTTTCATCATTGCCTGAGAAACAGATTTGCGATAAAAGACTCCCTGAACCTTCCCGCTGATTATAAAACGATACCATTCCATCCCGGCCCCCTCTTCGCTTTTTACTTATTTCGTTTTTTACCATACTCTTCTTTAAGAACCTGTAAAAACTCCAGAATCCTCTCTTGAAAAATGATATCCTCTTCCTCTTCCATACACTTATGAAGCTTGGCCAAAAGTTCAAAATCGATCTTCTCTACAAACCGGTTGACAGCCCTGCTCTCTCTTTCTACCTGTTGTACCAGATGTTCAAAGTCAAGTCCATTCTCCGTAACGATCTTCTCATGATACTCTTTGACCGTATCTATCAACAGTTCAGCCCTCTCTTCATCGTCTTCATAGATCTTATGCGATATCTCCCTGAGCGCCTGCTCTTCACACTCATCGATCTTTTCATTGGAGGAGACCATCAAAGTCAAAACTTTCGCTCTGTACTCCAGAGAACCGTGGTGATACACGAGAAGCTCTCTGAACATTTTTATAAAATTTCGTTTTAACTTTTTGAACACCGGCCATTCCTTTGGATTACTTAACGTAATTTTAACAAAATAATACTATAGTTTCGTTATGGAAAACATAGACCTCATCATCATTTTAAGCACCGCATTTTTAGGGAGTGTCGGACATTGTATCGGGATGTGCGGCGGTATCGTCGTAGCCTATTCTTCAGCCAAAGTCGACCATCAAAGCACATGGTGGAAGCAGGCCAGTCAACACTTGACCTATAACTTCGGCCGTGTTGCCACCTATTCAATCCTCGGTGCAATGTTCGGGCTTCTGGGCCGTGCTATCGCCTTTACCCCCACCACCAAAGGCGTACTTTTTTTACTTACGGGTATACTGATGATACTTGCAGGACTCTCCTTGATCGGAAATCTAAAATTTCTCAACTCTGCTGAATTTTCCATCTCCAAACACTCCTGGTTTCAAAACAACTTCCGTAAACTGATCAGCTCAAAAACTTACTCCAGCTTTTTCCTGCTTGGGATGCTCAACGGCATCATCCCCTGCGGGCTGGTCTACTCCTTTGCGATCTTTGCAGCAAGTACGGCAAGCCCGTTTTGGGGAGCTGTCGTCATGGCGACCTTCGGGCTGGCGACCATCCCTGCTCTTTTTTTCCTGGGAACTGTTACGAGATTCCTTCAAAAAGGTTCACTTCGTGATGTGATGATGAAACTCGCCTCTCTTCTGGTGATCTTTTACGGAATCTATACACTCTACAAAGCTTACAATTTTATCGTATACCCTGTAGAGACACAGCAGATGCTTGATGAGATGCAGACAGGCAGCATCAAAAGCAAACTGGAAGGCAAGTGCGGCGGAATGAAATGTGCTCCGGGTAAATGCGGATAGTATCAACCCGTATGATAACCGTTTTTCAGCTATAATGCATCTATGAATAAAACATACGCCTATACACACTCCCCTCTCCGTTTTGACTTCAAACAGACTGTTGACCGCTTCTTTGTAGAAGAGATACCGCTCTACCCTTTCACCGGATCGGGAAACTACCTGATCCTGAAGATCAAAAAAACCGATATGAGTACGTGGAAACTCATTCACGTCATCTCCAAAGCCACAGGTTTGGACGAACGTGACATCGGGTATGCGGGACTTAAGGATAAAAATGCCACGGCAATACAGTATATCTCACTGCCAAAAAAGTACGAAAGAGAGCTGAACAAAAACCTTACCACTGAACGCATAGAGATACTGGAACGTACCTACAACAAAGCACCCATCAAGATCGGCCACCTCAAAGGCAACCGCTTCTCTATCATACTGCATCATATCTCTTCCAAAGATGCGAAATTTTTCCGTACTACAGCGCTCAAAATGCAGAAAGAGGGGATACCGAACTATTACGGTTACCAGAGGTTTGGTGAAGACAGCAAGTCCTACGAACAGGGCAAAGAGATCGCCCACAGCGGCAAAAAACTCAAAGGGAGCAAAGAAAAGCTTCTTGTATCTGCCTACCAGAGCCATCTTTTCAACGCATGGTTAAATGTACGGGTCAGGCTCTCCGCGACCATCGCCGAATACCCTGCTGACAAAGCAGCCAAAAAGCTCGGTTACCCGCTTGAACTGGTCAAAGTCCTTGCCAAACAGCCGCAGTTTTTCAAACTTTTTTTGGGTGATATGCTTCAAGCTTATCCTCACGGCAGGATAACGATCGTTAAAGACATGATACAGAGTGCACAAGACTTTGAACAAGGCAGACTTTCCCCTACGGGACTGCTTTGCGGAGCCAATGTCGAACGTTCCAAAAGTGATGCCTATCATCTTGAAGAGCCTTTTGACGATAGTGAACTAAGTACGCTCAAAGGGGACAGAAGATATGCATGGATATGGCCGACAAATGTCGCTACAACTTATGAGAGAGAAGGGAAAAAACTTACCGCAGCATTTTATCTCCCGAAAGGCTCTTATGCTACGACGTTTCTGGAAGAGATAGGAAAGTTTTCCCTAAAACCTTAACAGTGCTGCTTTGAAAGGAGAGGTACCATGCTGACCACGACCATTGTGGCTATCATAACATTTTTTGCCTCCATTCTGTTGATCCCCCTGATCCTTCTTTACATCCCTTCGGACTATTTTATCCATCCCAAACGTCAAAAGTATAGAACAGAACGCTATTCGCCTCTATTGCAGTGGATCCTCGTCTTCTTCAAGAACCTTATCGGAACAGTGCTCATCATTGCGGGCATTGCGATGCTTTTTTTGCCGGGACAGGGCATGCTCACCATCCTTGCAGGACTCTTTTTTGTCAACTTTCCCTCTAAATACAGGGTTGAAAAGTGGATCATTACACGTCCGAAGGTACTTCGCACAGTCAACTGGATCCGCAAGAAAGCAAAACGGGATCCTCTACAAGTCTGAAACAACCGCCTGGATTCATTATAGTTAACTGGATACAATAGTATAAAAAAGAGAAAGGTTTAGGTATAAGTATGAAGAATAATGTTCAACAGCATCGTCTGCTTCGTACCGTACGGATTCTCCTGCTAACTCTGATCGGGTTGGTAATATTGCTCTTGATACAGCCCCGGTTGGAGGGGTTATGGGTTTCAATGACGAATGAGCCAAGAACGGTCACATCCAGAGGAGAATTATCGGCGACAGAAAAAACCAATATCGAAATCTTCCGTCATGCAGGCCCTTCGGTCGTCTTCATCACTACCCTTACAGAAACGATTAACCTGTGGACACGGGATATCACCCGTATACCGCGCGGAACCGGCTCCGGATTTATCTGGGATAAGTATGGCCACATCATTACCAATTACCATGTACTTCAAGGCGCTTCGGAGATCCGCATACGGCTAAGTGACCAGCGTACCTTCAATGCCGTCCTTATCGGTGCCAGTCCTGATCATGATATCGCTGTGTTGCGCATACCGGTAACTTCCAACTTTCCTCCCCCGCTTCCTGTCGGTACCAGCAGTGATCTGCAGGTCGGACAGATGATGTATGCCATCGGGAATCCTTTCGGATTGGACCAGACACTCACGACCGGAATCGTCTCCGCACTGAACCGCAGTCTTTTCAATGAGAATGGCAGCGAGATCAAAGGATTGATCCAGACCGATGCAGCGATCAATCCCGGAAACTCGGGAGGGCCGCTGCTGGACAGTGCCGGAAGGCTGGTAGGGATCAACACTGCCATCTTCAGTCCTTCCGGCGCCTATGCAGGCATCGGTTTTGCCGTACCTGTAGATACGGTGAACCGTATTGTCCCCCGGCTTATTGCCAAAGGCCGCTACCAAAGGCCCAGACTGGGCATTATGATCGATGAGGGGATGAACAAGATGATCACCCAAGAGCTTGGCATCAAGGGTGTAGCGGTCATTGGGGTGGAACAAGGTTCACCGGCTGATGCTGCAGGTCTTGAAGGCGTAGAAATAGCCGGTGAAGGCAATCTTGTTGCCGGAGATGTCATCTTGAGTATCAACGGGAAAATCATTGAAGATATCAATACGCTGTTCAGTACATTGGAACAGTACAATTTCGGCGACAGGGTCGAACTGAGGTATTTGCGTCAAAAGAAAGAAAAGACGATATCTATCACTTTAAAATAGCCTTTACACCCGTCTCCATCCTGCCCAAGTGGCCTTGGGATGCAGGATATCTATGAAAAGAGTCGAATGAATAGGGCAAATGAAAAGGGGAACAAATTCGGAGCTATCTCTTTTGAATGCGTGAAGACTCTCTTCTCAAGTTCAAATCCTCTAAAGAAAGCTCCTTTACCTCTGTTTTTCCCATGACGGCAAGCAGCGAGCTTACTCCTTGAAGCAATGCCCGGTGATAGTTGGCTATGTGGTGGGATTTCTCTATGACAAGGTACTTACTTCGCTTGGCTTCGTCCATTGTGGCCAGCCCCACCGGACAGTTGCGTCCGTTGGCGCCTGAACACTCTCTGGCACGGATACACCCTGCCGAGACCATGAATCCTCTGGCGATATTGACCAAATCTGCGCCGTAGCAGAGCAGCTCTACCACATCATCAGGCGTGAGTACTTTTTCGCTGGCAACGATCTTGATCCGATCTCTCAGTCCATACTGCTCCAGCACTGCATTCACGATAAGCAAAGACTCCTGGATAGAGAGACCGATGCGGTTCATCATCTCAAGCGGTGCGGTAGCAGAGCCTCCGTCACCCCCATCTATAGTGATAAAATCTACGATCTTTTTCCCCTCATCCAGCCGCTCTCTGAGCGCTTTGGCATACGCTTCAAAATTCTCACGCGAAGAGATGACGATCTTGAACCCAACAGGCTTTTCGGAGAGATCCTGCAGCTCTTCTGCAAAATCAAAGAGCATCTCCATATTCTCTGCATACGGGAAACGGTTGGGGCTGAAAAGATCCTGATGGGGTTTGACTCCGCGATAATAGGCGATATCCTCACTCACCTTGCTCGCAAGCAGTTTGCCTCCTGTCTGTTTGGCACCCTGGGCGATCTTTATCTCCGTCATACGGCAAAAACGCATCACCTTTTCATAACGGTCCGGATCAAAGTTCCCCTCATCATCGCGTACCCCGTAAAGTCCCGAACCCATTTGAAAGACAATATCAGGCACCCCTGAAGGTATCTCTTCGGGGAAATACGCGATAGGCTCTTCCCAGTAAATACGAAAAAAGACAAGGTTCAGCCGGTCAAAGATAAAAGAACCTCTGTCCTTTTGCCGCACCACCATCTTGCGGTAGATACGGTGCGCGATCTCCGAGTTGGTCATCAGGCGCATGATCCGGTAAACACTCTTGGCAAAGATCGTTCCCTCTTTTTTCTCCAGGAAGCGGCTGCTGACAACATCATAGTGCATCAGCGTCAGGAAATTGGAGGTAAGCCCGCCCTCACCCGTATTGATCGGGAAATGCTCCCTGTAGGCACCTCTGGCAAAGGCGCGTGTCCCCTCGGGAGAGATAGCCCCGTCACTCATCGCTGAGCGTCCGATGATACTGCGGGTTTTAAAAGGATATTTGTGCTGTTCGCCAAATATCACGGAGAACTCATGCTGTACTTCATTCTCCTCTTTGACAAAGTTGGCATGCCGGAAGAGCGTATCCTGATCCGACTGGGGAAATGAAGTAGAAAAAGAGAGGTACGGGCTCTGGTGATGTGATACTTTGCTTACCCAGTCAAGTTTTTCAAAAGAGTCATAATAGGTCTCATCTCCAAAGTACTGACGCATCGGATTGCGCAGCAGATAAAAAAAGTAACGCAGACGGCCGACCAGGGGGTAGTTGATAAGCAGCTGGTTTTTACGCTGGACAAAACGGTCATAGATAAATACCGCGATCATCAATAAAATGACAGCAAGAATCAGAAGCTTGAAAAATACACTCCAGTCTGCTGCCAGTACCGTAAATTTGGAAAAAAAATTCTCCTGGCTATCCATCCTCCCCTCCTTTCTCAAAAAAGAGACGGTCCAGACTGAACTTCCCTGCCCCGTAACTGATCAATAAAGAAAAAAAGATAAAGTAGTAAAGAGGGATCTCCATACCGTTATCTGCTGCTGAGAAACCGTTTGGCAGATGTACAAAAAAGATCGCTCCCATCATCACCGCGGCAAGTACTACAGAGATATACCGGGTAAACAGGCCGATAATCAGAAGAATGATCCCTGCAGATTCAAACCCTGTCACAAGATAAGCCATAAGTTCGGGAAAAGGGATGGCAAGCTCGGCAAACCAGGTAACGGTCTCCTCTATATTGTTCATTTTGAGGATCGCCGGTTGTGTAAACCCGTATGCCAGGATCAAACGTATCAGCAGTAAAACGATATTGCGCGGATATCCAAACAGTACACGCAATTCACCGATAAAGTCTTTCATCCCTTCTCCTTCCGTCTCTATCATATAGAGCTATTATACACAAATTTAAAAGAAATGGATGTATACTTTGCCATGGCTATCTATCAAGAAACGATCACACTGTCACCCAAACCGCGCGGCTTTCATCTCATCACCGGTGAGATCGAAACAGCCCTGGCTTCGATGCCCGAAGTTCAAACCGGACTATTACATCTTTTTGTCAAACATACCAGTGCCTCGGTCACGATCAATGAAAATGCCGATCCCGCGGTACGTGAGGATATGGAGAGATTTTTTAGCGATATTGCCGATGACAAGCACTACTATATTCACACCTATGAGGGGTATGATGATATGCCTGCGCATATCAAAGCCTCACTTCTTGGAAATGCACTGACCGTACCCATCACTAAAGGCAGAATAAATTTAGGCACCTGGCAGGGGATCTACATGGGAGAGCACAGGGAGTATGGCGGAAGCCGGAAGATTGTAGTGACGGTTTATGCTTAAATCACGGGTTATATAGCATCTCGCTTCGACAAACACATTTGAATGCCCTAAACATTACATTGCCGCAATACATTGTGTCGGGGTAAGGGTACCCCGATCTACGCCTCAACATAATAATACCATACAATATCACATCAGGATATCCTCAGACAAACCTGCACAACGATCAAATCTGAATTATTGTTTCGAGCGAATATCTACAGGCTTTCCCGCAGGTCGGAGTGCCCTCGCTCCGACAAATATGTTTAAATACCATATCACATTGAAATGCAGCAAGATGTTGAAATACCGTGAAACATTACATCGGGGTAAGGATAGATAACCTCGACCTACACCCCAAACATAACAATAACATACAATATCACGTCGGGATGCGAGTATCCCGGCCTGCTTTTCTAATCCAGCTTCCTGTTTCTCGCAGCCGTCACCGTCAACACAAACAGCCCGGCTACCGCATAATAGACCCACATCGGGATCGGTACAGGATCACCCGCGGCATACGAGTGGAGTCCCGAGAGATAGTAGTTGACCCCAAAGTAGGTCATCAGTACCGTAGAGTATGCCCACATCGTCGCGGCATTATAGATAAAGGTTGATTTGAGTGCAGGGACAAAACGCATATGAATGACTGCCGCATAGATCAGGATCGTTACGGCTGCCCAGGTCTCTTTCGGATCCCAGCCCCAGTAGCGTCCCCAACTCTCATTTGCCCAGACACCGCCCAGGAAATTCCCTGCAGTATAGAGCACAAGCCCGACGATCAGCGCCATCTGGGAGAGGTTGGTCAGCTCTTTGATCGACCGGTCTATATTTTCATTGCCTCTGCCTCTGATAATAAAGAGGATCATCACCAGCAATGAAAGGATCGAACCGAGACCGAAGAAACCGTTCCCCGAGATGATCGTCGCAACGTGAATCATCAGCCAGTAAGACTTGAGTACGGGCACAAGGTTGGTGATCTCGGGGTTGATAAAGTTCATATGTGCCACACCCATCGTGATCCCTGCCAGTATCGCCGTACCTGCCAGAGCAAAAGCCGATTTTCGTGCCAGAAGCAATCCGGCAAATACCGTTGAGGCAGCGATAAATACGATAGACTCATAGGCATTGGACCAGGGGGCATGATCCGCAATATACCAGCGGATTCCCAATCCTGTGATATGTACGACAAACGCAGCACCGAGTACGCCAAGCGCTGTAACCATCACCCACTTCATCGAGAAGGACGGCCTGAGTATATTGGCAAAAGCGAAAATCAGAAGTATCAACCCCAGCAGGAGATACACAGGTACAAGTTTGCCAAAAAGGTTCATCTCATTATACCTGATCTCCATATTGATACGGTCAGCACCTGGTATCACCTCTTTTCCGAAAGTATTCTGATACTCTGCAATCAATTTCAGCCCTCTGTCTGCCTTTTCCCAGTTGCCTGAACCTGTCCCTTCCTCAACCTGCCGGAAATAGTTTGCCGTCATCAACTGTATCATCTGCGCATCTTTTGGTGCAAACTGTTTCATCGCTTCCACGGGAGAGAGCCACTTGTTGTTCTCATCCTCCGGCTTGGGGAATATCTGCAGCAGAGTATCTGCGTAAACCATATAGGAGATATTGACGCGTTCATCTATTTGAATCAATTTTTTATCATACTGGCTCTTATCCAATGGCTTTTTCTGAGAAGCTGCCGTGATATCAGTATAGAGCTTGTACTCATTGCTTTTCGGGTCAAAGAAATCAGAGAACTTTGCGAACTTCGTATCCTCAGGAAGTCCCAGTTTCACAGCGATCCGGGGATGGCCGACCTTGATCATCGGAAGTTCCTGGTAGAGTCCGGGGTTGATCGTCATTCCGAGAAAGACCTGTGTTGCATCCAGTCCGAAGACCGAAGTTTTTCCAGAGACTTTTGCAACAACCTCATGCGCCATCGTATCAAGCGGTTTCATCCTTCCCTGGAAATCCTGTACAACAAGCTTCCCGAATGTTTTTGCATGGGTTATGTCATAGCCTGAAACCTTTTCCATCTGATCTGCTGTAATCTCAGGCACAGCCGCCTCCAGCATCGGTGAAGCAGCCATGAGCGCGATCATTGCAACAGCCATAGCACTTTGCTGCAGCTTCTGTGTCTTTTTAAGCAGTGTCATGAACCTGCCGTTTTTGACAAAGAGGCTCCAGAGCATCCCCAGCATCATTAAAAAGTAACCGATATAGGTCGGGAGTGTCCCCGGATCATGGTTGACCGAAAGTACCGTACCAAGTTCATCCGGATCATACGAAGACTGGAAAAAACGGTATCCCCTGTGATCCAGTACATGGTTCATATAGATCGGATATGGCATGTTGATCCCCTGCTCCTTGTCTATCAGTGTGACATCACTCGCATACGATGAAGGCGTCATCGATCCGGGATAACGCTCAAGCTTGAAGTCATCCAGCCTGATAGCAAAAGGAAGTTCGATCACTTTTGCTCCCATTCTCAGGTCGATCTTCACACCATCGATCTCAAGCTGATGTAATTTCCCGGTCTGGCTTTTAAAGGGTGTCGTAGTCACAATCCGACTTTGATCGCCTACACTGACTTTAAATTGCACATATTCAGCGCTGCCCGGCTGCGTTTTCAGCCCGTGGGAGTCCACCACTACCCTGGAGTTCAAATGTTTCTCTTTCAGAACTACGGCATTCTCTCCAAAGCGGTAGAGTAGACGCCTGGCAAGGACATTTGTCCCGGCATCTACTTCTCCCATCTCTTTGGTATCCATATTGAGCGTTTGCATAGCATAAGGGAAGTTTACACTCAAACCGCTTTCCTCTTCGCGGATCAAAAATACCGGCTTTTTCCCTGACGTTTCAGATTCATAAGCGATATCAAACCCTTCAAAGCTTTTGGTTTCACCTTTCTCAATCAGACAGATCACCCCCTGCTTGCCGGTAGAGACCTTCAGCTCCAGCACCGTATCCCCCTCAGGGTCAGCGACTATCTTTTTATGGAAAGTCGGAAGATATTTTACCAGCTCGACATCTACCTGCTTCTCCCCGGCATTAAGCGACTCTTTGAGACGGTTCTTGGTCATACTTGAAAAGTAGACCTCTTTTTCGATACTCTCGCCTTTACCGTTGTGATCGGCCGAAACCTGCAGCAGCTTCACATCAGAAACCATTACATTGCTTGTAGCGCCTTCACGGATATGCAAAATCCCTTCATAGCCTATATAACGGGTGATCAGCGCACCCACAGCAATAATGAGAAACGAGACATGAAAAAGAAAGACAGGAAATCTTGTTTTGTAGGATTTGAACCGGAAAATGTTATAAGCAAGGATCAAAGAGAAGTAGAAAAGGAAGACTTCAAACCATTTTGCTTTATAGATCAGTGCCTGCGCCGTTTGTGTACCGTAATCGTTCTCTATAAAGGTTGCCACTCCGGCTGTCACACCAAAAATAAAGAGAACCAAAACGGCCATTTTCATGGATAATAGATGTTTTAACATACGCTTATAATTCCTTGTTATAATTAATCGGATGATTATAACGGATGTTTACTAATCTAAGGTTAATCTATTTTAACTCTCCCCAACTCTCCCCGACACTTGCCGAACAGACAAGCGGTACATTGAGCTCAAGTACATTTTCCATCGTATAGACAAAACGCCCTACGATCTCATCGATCTTCTCCTCTTTGACCTCAAAGATCAGTTCATCGTGGATCTGTAGCAGCATATCCGCATCCAGATTCTCCTCTCGGATCATTGTATCGATCTGCAGCATAGAGAGTTTGATCAGGTCGGCTGCACTTCCCTGGAAAACGGTATTGACCGATTCACGCATCATCGCTGCTTTCTGCATCCCGCCCGCATTTTCATAATCAAAGATACGTCTGCGGCCCAGGATCGTCTCTACATACCCGTCTATCTTCACCTGCTCCTGGACACTCTCAAGATAGCTCTTCACTGTAGGAAAAGTGGCAAAATAGCTTTTGATCACCTCTTTGGCCTCACTCATCGTCACACCGGTATCTTCAGAGAGCTTTTTGGGCCCCATCCCGTATAGCAGCCCGAAATTCACCGCTTTGGCAAAGTGCCGTTTCTCTTTGGCTTCCTCCTCTCCGAAAAGCTTGACCGCTGTTGCAAGGTGGATATCTTCACCGTGGTTAAAAGCATCATTCAGCGCTTTATCTCCTGAGAAGTGCGCCAACAGACGGAGTTCGATCTGCGAGTAGTCGATACTCACCAGTTTGTACCCTTCTTTGGCAACAAATGCTTTTCTTACCGAACGGCCCAGTTCTGAACGCACAGGGATATTTTGAAGGTTCGGGTCTTTGGAACTGAGCCTTCCCGTAGCCGTACCCGTCTGGATAAATGAGGTATAGATCCGGCTGTGTTCATCTTCTTTTGCAAGCTTAAGCAGCGGATCGACATAGGTAGAGAGCATCTTCTGGTTCTCACGGAATTCGAGTATCTTGCCGATCACTTCATGTTCATCGATGAGTGACTGGAGGACCGCCTCGTTGGTAGAGTAGCCCGTCTTGGTCCTTTTCCCGCCCTTGAGCCCCAGTTTGACAAAGAGTATCTCTCCAAGCTGTTTGGTAGACTTGATGTTAAACTCGCTGCCGGTCAAGGTATAGATCTCTTCGGTAAGTTCGGTAAGTTTGCTGCTGAGTGCCGTTTGAAGCGTTTTCAGGTGCTTCTGGTCCGCCTTGATCCCCAGGCTCTCCATCCTGATCAGTACATTGATGAAGGGATACTCTATCTCCCTTGCCTCTTTGAGCAGAGGGGCCAGAGAAGCAAGCTCCATCCTCTTTTTGATCGCAAAGTAGAGCAATCGGGTCATCCATGCATCTTCGGCTGCATAGAACGTCGCTTCCTCTATCGCCACTGCAGAAAAGTCCTCGCCTTTCTTTACCATCTCTTTGAACGGTTTCATATCGTACTTGAAAAATTTCTGAGCAAGTGCATCCAACCCTACTTTGCTGCCCGGGTCGCTCAGCCATGCCATGAGCATCGTATCGGCATACGGCACCATCTCCTCGAAACCGTACTGATGATACAGCAAAGAGAAGTCAAACTTCAGATTCTGCCCTACGATGTTGTACTTCATCAGTTTTTTCAATGCCTCTACCGCATCCGCTTCATCAACCTGTGTTTCTACACCAAGGTAGTTATGCGCTATGGGAACATAGTAGGCTTTGGTCTCCTCACAGGCAAAGCTGAACCCCACCATCCTGGCACTTTTGGTATCCAATCCCGTCGTCTCTGTATCAAAAGCTACGATTGTCTCTTCGCCGATACTCTCGATCACTTCTGAAAGCTTCTCTTTGGTATCCAATGTGACTGCTTCAAATCCCAGTACATGCCTGGCCTCTTTCGGCATCTCTTTTACGATACAGTCGGCAGGTTCACCTACGCGTGCCTTTCTGATCGCCTGCTTCATCTCATACTTTTGAAACTCCTCCATCAGACAGCTCAGATAGTTCTTCTCTTCAAAGGCAAAACTCTCAAGATCCAGAGACTCATAAACATCATTACGCATTGTCACCAGGTCACGGGAGAGGAAGGCATTCTCTCTGCTCTCAGTCAGGAGTTTTTGGGTACGCGGTGTACCGCACTTCTCAAGATCACTGTAGATTGCCTCAAGCGTGCCGTATTCATTGATCAGTTTGCCCGCACCCTTTTGTCCGATCCCTTTGACTCCGGGCACATTGTCCGAACTGTCCCCTACGATCGCCTGAAAGTTGATAAAGTTTTTTGGTTTGACACCGAACTTCTCTACACATGCCGCTTCATCAACCTCCTTTTTCTTCACTGAATCATACATGACCACCACCCCGTCATCGATCAGCTGGTAGAGGTCTTTGTCGTGCGAGACGATACGCACTTTCATCCCTTGTTCTTTGGCGATCCTGGTTATCGTAGCGATCACGTCATCGGCTTCAAAACCCTCTTTGGAGAGGTTGGCAAATCCCATCTGTTCAATCCACTCGATCGCAACGGGCAGCTGCTTGACCAGATCTTCCGGCGGCGCTTCACGATGTGCCTTGTACGCTTCATAGAGATCATTGCGGAAGGTTTTTCCTTTGCTGTCAAGCGCAAAGACCAGATAATCGGTGTTATGGTCTCTATACAGAGAATCCACAAAGTTGATAAACCCCGTCAAAAGACCTGTAGGAAATCCTTCGGAATTCCTCAGGGGAGGAAGCGCAAAATAGGAGCGGAAAAAAAATCCGAATGTATCAATAATTGTAATAGTTTTCAATGGTCTGCCTGTCAATTTTTATACAATTATAGCTAGTCTACATTAGAAAGATAAAGGTTGATATTTATTAAACTTTAATAAATATTACTATATGATTTTTTAATAACAGCCATGAAAGTCGAACCGGCTGTAAAGAGAGGGAGCAAAAACTGGAGATTCAGTATTGGGTTGACAGGTTTAATGTATATATAAAGAATTGAATAAGTGAGCATGATGGAAGGCGGATGGTTTCTACCTCTCATAAAAAGTATCAAACTTTCAGCCTCTCGCTTAATCAGTAACTCTTCTGGCAGTCATGCAGAATGGAAAGAAGAGAGAGGAACCGTTTCCATGCCAAATAACAAAAATAATAAAAAAAGAGAATCAAAGCACTATCTAGTGGATTCTCAAGCAGGTTTTACTCATCAAAATATAGAACTCAGCAATAACCCGCTTTTTTTCCCGCCAGGATATGAAAGTATTTTTTTAGTTTTATATATTGTTTTTTTACCTTATCTTACCGGCTTGCTTTTTCTTTTTCTATACGTTGCACAGGGAGATATCAATGTTTTTAATTCTTTAAGCAGCGAATCCTCGTTTCTGTTCAGCTGGTGTATCGGGTATGAGTGTTTAGCCGTATTGGCACTTCTGATGATCGTGAAAAATGCTATTCTTTTTTCTTCAAAAAGCATGAAAAGAAAAAACAAAAGATCCATACAGTTATAGTTTGATACTGTAAAGTCTTACCGCACTTATCAAGAAAGTGCATACGACTCTGTTGCTCTATATCCCTCACTCTGTTTTCAAATATTTTCCCGTGTATGAGCCCGTTTCCTGATACGTTTCAGCCAACGTCTCAGGACTTCCTTCAGCAATAATCAGTCCGCCTTTATTTCCGCCTTCAGGCCCCATGTCAATAATATAATCCGCATTTTTGACCATATCAAGGTTATGTTCTACCACTACCACCGAATTGCCCAGATCGACCAGATGGTGCAGTACACCTGTGAGTCTGTCTACATCGGCGAAGTGCAGTCCCGTAGTCGGTTCATCCAGGATATAGAGGGTATTGCCCGTATCTTTTCGGCTAAGCTCTTTGCTCAGCTTGATACGCTGTGCTTCTCCCCCTGAAAGCGTTGTGGCATTCTGTCCAAGCGTGATATAGTCAAGCCCGACATCCTGAAGTGTTTTGAGTTTTGACGCAATAGACGGAATCGCCTTGAAAAATTCAAGTGCTTCACCTACACTCATTGCCAGCACATCAGCGATCGACTTGCCTTTGTAAAGTACTTCAAGGGTCTGTGCATTATATCGCGTGCCGTTACAGGCATCACACTTCACCATCACATCCGGCAGGAAGTGCATCTCGATCTTGATCTGCCCATCTCCCTGACACTTCTCGCATCGCCCGCCTTTGACATTAAACGAAAAACGCCCTACCTTATATCCTCTCAGCTCAGCCTCTTTAGTCTGGGCAAAGAGCTTGCGTATTTCATCCATGATGCCTGTGTAAGTCGCAGGGTTGGACCTCGGTGTACGTCCGATAGGACTCTGGTCAAGAGAGATCACTTTATCCAGTGTATCCAGTCCATTGATCTCTACCCCGTCAACCTTATTGACCTTTTTGGCATGGTTAAGCAGTTCCCTGGCTACAGGAAGCAGTGTCTGAAGGATCAGTGAACTTTTACCGCTTCCGCTCACACCGGTCACACAAACAAAGTTATGCAGCGGTATTCTGGCGCTGAGATCCCGGATATTGTTCAGTGTTACATTTTTGATCTCTATCCAGGCTTCTTGCGGTTTATCATGCGTATAGGAAACGTCTTTGCGGCCAAACATATAGTCAGCGGTTAATGTTTTTGCTTTTTTAAGTGCTTTAATCGTCCCTGAGAAAACCACTTCTCCGCCTAAGTCACCCGCTCCCGGGCCGATATCCACGATATAATCCGCTGCAGCAATCGTCTCTTTGTCATGCTCTACCACGATCACTGTATTGCCTTTGTCCCGCAGAGAAGCGAGTGTTTTGATCAGTTTCATCGTATCGCGTTCATGCAGACCGATGCTCGGTTCATCAAGCACATACATCACTCCCGTCAACCCTGATCCGATCTGGGAAGCGATACGGATACGCTGTGCCTCTCCTCCCGAGATCGTACGTGCATCACGGCTGAGCGTAAGATACCCCAGTCCCACATCATACAGGAAGAAAAGCCTCTCGTAAAGCTCTTTGAGGATCGACTCTGCGATAAGGCGCTGTTGATCATTTAAGTGGGAAAAACTCTTTTCATCCGCAAAATAGGCATAAGATTTTTCAATAGGCATATCAATGATATCGGCAATGTTTTTTCCCTCGATCTTCACAGCAAGAGAGCGCGGACGAAGTCTGTGTCCGTTACATTTGTCACACACCTTCTCGGTCATATACTCGCTCATATCTTTTTCATCTTTGAACATCTCATGGGCGAACTTCACCATACCCGGCCACTCACGCTTAAGCTTGTGACGTTTCCATGTAAAGTCCACGACACCGCCCATACCGTAGAGGACCGCTTTTTGCTGGTGCTCGGCAAGTTCATTATAAGGCACTTTGATATCGATATCATGCTGTTCACAAAAAGCATTGAGGAACTTTGTGTAGTAGCTTTTGTTAAAGCCGTACATGATCTTCACCGCACCCTTTTCGATGCTCAGATCCGGATCGATCACCTTTTTGAGGTCGATCGCATAACGGATACCCAATCCATCACAGGCCGGACATGCCCCCTTGGGTGAGTTGAAGGAGAAGCTCACAGGCTCCAGCGGTTCAAAGCTGAGCTTACAGTCAAAGCATGCCAAATGCTCGGAGTAGTGCATATGCTGCCGTTCAAACCCTATCTCTTCATGGTTCAGTACCTCGATCTCTACTTCTCCGTAACTCTCTTTGAGCGCTTTTTCCACATCCTGGCCGATACGGTCACGACTTTCCTCTTTGACCACAACCCGATCTATCACCACTTTGATCGTATGTTTCTTGGTTTTTGAAAGTTCGATCTCATCATCCAGCCTCACCATCACACCGTCGATCATCGCACGCACATACCCTTTGAGGCGCAGTGACTCGATCATATCGGCAAACGTACCTTTCTTCTCTTTGACAAGCGGCGCCATGATGACCAGCTTTGCCCCGTTTGGAAGTCTCAGTACCTCTTCGATGATATCTGATGCTGACATCGAAGAGATCGGCTTCCCGCACTCGTGGCAGTGCTGCTTCCCTACCCTGGCGAATAGGAGCCTGAGATAATCATAAATCTCCGTGATCGTACCGACTGTCGAACGGGGGTTTTTCGAAGTGGTTTTCTGATCGATCGCAATGGCAGGAGTCAGCCCTTCGATCTTGTCCACGTCCGGTTTACCCACACGTCCGAGAAACTGTCTGGCATACGAAGAGAGGGATTCGATATAACGGCGCTGCCCCTCTGCATAAAGGGTAGAAAATGCAAGCGTGGATTTACCCGAGCCCGAAATTCCGGTAAACACCACCAGCTGATTTTTTGGTATCTCAAGATCAATATTTTTAAGGTTATTCTCTTTCGCCCCGAAAACTCGGATTATATCACTTTTATGCTCTGTCATTTTTTACCTCGCTAAACCCATATTTTTTCTATCAAAATCACAAGCGCGATCAGATACAGTGCCAGAAGTGCCATCTTGTGATGGGTCGACTTGACATAGTCTTTCAGCCAAATCCCCAATGTAACCCCCGCAAGTGAAGCCGCAGCAACAACCAATCCATTCTCAAAGTCTATCGTGCCTGTACTCAAACGGCTGATCATTCCCGCAACCGATGAGAAGACGACAAAAAAGAGCCCTGCACTGACTGCTTTTTTAATGGGGTAATGCAAAAGTCCCACCAGGATCGGTGTCAGCAAGACAGATCCTCCGACTCCAAGGGTGATAGAAAATACTCCGATCACTGCCCCAATACTGAATAATAGCATTTTATTGAGACTCCTGGTATGAGTCTCACCTTCATGGGACTTGGAAAAAAAGAGTCTGAAAAGGGCAAAAATCAGCAGCCCCAAAAAGAGAAATTCCAACAGTGCATCAGCGATATACTGCGTAATATATCCACCGATATATCCGCCTATAAATCCACCCAGACCGACAAAAATTCCCTCGCCGATCACCAGCGAACCCTTTTTGTGATTCAGATAAGAGCCGTAAATAGAGCTGAAAACCATTTGTACAATAGAGATACCGATCGCATCTTTAGTCGCAAACCCCAGGGCCAGAAGGATAGGTACAAGGATCATACCCCCGCCTATGCCAAAAAAGCCCGACATCGCTCCAATAAATATACCGACAAGTATCAGTTCAATCATCATCTGCAGTGCTCCAAAATTAAGGTTGGATTATACCATGTTTTATTTGTCTGTCAGATACAGAGATTGTGTTAATGGTAACGTCCGATATACTCCTGGGAGAAAAAATCCGAAACGGCATCTCTCATCTCTTTTGGATCTTCAATACGATTTACAAGGTCTCTAAAAGCCGATGCTCCCTGGTAACCGGCTTTCGAGTAGGTATGGAGGTGCTTACGGAACATCACGGCTCCATATTTTCCATAGTGTATGATCATCTGATCAAAATGCTCCAATACTACTCTCTTGATCAGCGAGGCCGGTACTTCTTCCATCCCCTCTTTCATCTGATAGAAAATCCATGGCCTTCCGACAGCCCCGCGTCCGACCATCACCCCGTCTGCACCGGTATGCTCGAGTACCCATTTGGCTTTAGAGGGTGAATCGATATCTCCATTGGCAATCACAGGGATCGAAACAGCTTTTTTGATATCGCGTATCGCATCATAATCTACCGGAGCCTTATAGCGTCCTGCACGGGTACGTCCATGCACCGCAATAAAATCTGCTCCGTTGTCTTCACACACCTTGGCGATCTCTATCGGGTTCTTTTCATTGAAACCGATCCGTATTTTGACTGAAGTAAACTCTTTATTGGAATACTTTTTGATCGTACGTATTGTCTCACCCATTTTTGGAAGATCTGTAAGCAACGAAGAGCCCTGGAGGTTGTTGACTACTTTGGGAGCAGGGCAGCCACAATTCAAATCAATCACGGAAATACCATCAAGCGTATTGACATACTCTACCGCCTGCTTCATTACTGCCTGGTCCGAACCGGCCAACTGAACACTGAAAAAATCTTCCAAAGGAGATTTCTCGACCATACGATAGGTCTTTTTGCTTTTATGTACCAGTGCATTGGAACTGATCATTTCCGATACAGTAAGATCTACACCAAACTTTTTAACAACGGAACGGAAGGGAAGGTCTGTAAAGCCCGCCAAAGGGGCTAAAGCATAAAGAGGATTGGTATTGGAGTAGTTCAATAGAGCCATTCACAGTAATGTTATGCAGATTCTTCACAGATCGTATGAATATCGATAATATCCTCAAACTTATATTTAGCCTGCGATTTCTTTAGTGTAAAGAGTGCTCTAAAGCGCATAAACTCTTCCTCTTCCTGCTCATCAAGATATTTCTCTATCTCCTCCATCAATTCATATTCAAACAAAAGATAAAGGTAAGCATATTGTGCTTTTAGGTCATTCATTTGATAGGTATAGAATAATGCAAGATTTTCATCCGGAGTAAAATGCTTCTTGGTAATCTCTGCGATACGTATGAAGTCTTTACAATTCGGCTTAAGGCTATCAATAAACTCTTTGAGTATCTCCTGCGATATACCCATATCCTCTTCCTGGGTCACACGTCTCAGCATCGCAAGGAAATTTTCGATATCAAATACCTTTGCATACTGTCTGGCTTTAAAGAAATTCTCTTTAGCTGCAAAAACCTCCAATGCCTTTTTCTGTACAGGTTCCGAGAACTCAGAAGGGGACTTCATCACTTTTTCAACAAATTTTTCATCAATTACCAGACGGTTGAGTCTATTCTGAATCAGAAAAGGATTGCCTTCTTTAAAGACTTTGGTCAGCTTGTGTTCTTTAAGGTCCACATAGTCGCCATTTTTGATCTTTCTGACAATATCCGCCACCTTGGTGAGCCTTGGATTCAAACCACTCAGATCACCCCGTACATCAAGCGTACTATGAGACAAAACAGCTGCCGATTTGCCTGTCTCTTCTATCCCGTATTTTTGTATTTTTGGTTCATGAAGCAATGCCCAATAGATAGCATCATCCAGAGTCTGGGCATCTTTTTTCCATTTATTCATTAAAAAATGATGCTTCAATCCATATACCATGATATGAAAAAAAGTAAATACAAACAGTATCAACATCGGCAATACCATCCATACTGCGACAGGAAAGTTTAAGTTCAATCCCATAAATTCTATCAGATAGTTTTCTGCAGTTACTGTTGTATAGACCGTTGCACTCACTACGATCATCAATACCAATGCGGCAAACGAATATAAACCAAGTCTCATTTTCTCACCCCTATTTTATTTTTGCTCTTTTTCGTTAATCTCCCGGCAAGTAATACAAAAACGAGCAAAGTTTTTTACTTCCAGACGTGCATACCCAATCGGTTCTTCACACATCTCACAAACTCCATAAGTTCCTTCCTTTATTTTACCCAAAGCAAGTTCAATTTCGGCTAATTCTTTACGCTGCTGTAGCAAAATTGCACTATCTACGGTCGTTTCCGCCGATGCTGCTGCAAAATCCCCCTCATCATTGAGCTCAAGATCTCTCATTGCATCCAACTCAAGCGTTGTACCTGCCAGGTTTTTTTCAATCTGTGTTTTTCTGACTGAGAGCTTCTCTTTGAAGGCGTTCATTTCTTCTTTTGTTAACATTTTATACTCTTCCTATTTATGATATGGGTGATTGTTGATAATTGTTAGTCCTCTAAAAACCTGTTCCAACAATACCACTTTCACCAGTTTATGTGAAAGCGTTATTTTACCAAATGATACGGCATTATTACATTTACTTAAGAACCCCCTCTCAAGGCCGTACGCACCGCCTATGTAGAGGTTTATCTGAGTCTTATCCTTAAGCAAGTTTGCAAAAGTTTGGCTATCTGCTTCTTTGCTTGATGGGTCAAGTGCGATATCGTACCCGCTCTTTAAATATTTTTCCAATGCTTTGGTATATGATTTGCGGGCAGCCTCAGGGGAAATATCCTGTGCTTTGGCTATCTCTTTGTCAAAGACTTCAATCACCTCTACCTTGGCAAAAGGCCTGGATATCTTTTTATAGTGTTCGATCAGCGGAGCATAGAGCAGTTCTTTGCCTTTTTTATCAATGACAATAATGTTAATCTTCACTCTAATACTTCTCCAGAGGATTATACTTTACCGTCACCGCTTCTGAAAAGTTCGGAACATCATCATAAGTAAACACGGAGCAACAATACGCACATCCTCTGCCTTTGATGAGCACTGTAGGCGGTTTACTCTTAGGGATACCGTATTTACAGCCAATAAAATTCTCTCAAATTAAAGTATAATTGTACTCTTTTTTATTAAAATAACTTAGGAGAACCCTATGCTGATCGATTTCAAGGATAAAACACCTGCTGAGCGCTATTTACTGATAGCAAATACCGTGATCCCCCGGCCTATCGCATGGATCGCTACAGAAAATGATGTACTCAACCTCGCCCCTTTTTCCTACTTTACGCCACTCTCTTCTGAGCCTCCTGCGATGATCGTCTCTATCGGCCACAGACCTGACGGTACCCCGAAAGATACACTCAGAAATCTCAGGGAATCAAAAAAATGTGTTGTCTCTATTGTCGATGAAACACATTTTGAAGCGATGCATCTCAGCTCCAAGGCAGTGGATCCTTCACAGAGCGAAGCAGAAGTGTTTGATATACCTACCGAAAAAAAGATAGAAGAATTCCCTCCGATGCCGGAAGGTGTCAAAGTTGCTTTTTTTTGCGAATACCTGCAAGAGATTGAACTCAAAGGCTCAAAGACCGTTCCTGTCATTATTGAGATCAAACATCTCTTTCTGGATGACCATATCGTTTCGGATAAAGAAAAGATCAAGGTTGCGTTCGATGCGATCGCAAGGGTCGGCAGCAGATATGCCTCTCTAAAGGAAGATATCATTGCACCGGCTATCCCCTGAAGCCCGATCTCTCTCCTCCTTGAAAACAATCCCGGAAAAGCTGTACAGCCTCTGCGGTTTTACTTGGATTCTTAGAGTGGATATCTACATCACTCTCTGATACGTTCTATCCTAAACCCCTCTTTTTCAAGCAGCTCTATCACACTGCCTTTATCCAGAAAGTGCATTGCCCCAAAAGCAAAAAGATAAACTTTTTGAGGATTTTCCGTCACTTTCTGCATGATACGTTCAGCCATACGTATGTTCCTGTCATAGAGCAGCAGCTGCATCAGACGTTGTTCAAGCTGCCTGTATTTCTCTACAGTGAACATCACCTCCATGATATAATCCATCAAGGCCTTCTCGTCGCCTTTGACGTACAACGCTCTCATCTTTTCTGTATAGTCCTTGTTCTCTTCAAGGTAGTCCAGGGTTGCTTCATGCATCAAAAGCTGTTCTTTATCACTCAGTGCCTCCATAGCAGCCAACTGCTCTTCTATGCTCTCTATACCCCCTGTCTCTTTGCCCAGAGCTTTCGCTTTCCGATAGATCACGGCATCGATCGAAGGCAGGTTTGGATATTTCATCCGGGCTTCCAGAAATTGCAGGGTTGCAGAGAATGCCCACAGCTTCATCTTTTCGAACGGATATATCTTTAACGCCGGGTTGATCGACCGGAGATAGTCGCTGCTTCTTTTGTACAAAGCGGCGGGGAGTATACTTTTGAGCGTCCTGCTGTCGCGGCGTATCATCAGCTCATTTGCCCTCATTTGCACAGCGGGCTCTATCGCCACTTCGGTATAGATCGCATCTGATCCTGACAATACTTTTTCCAGCTGTGCGGGGAGTTTCTGCAAAGAGGGATCTGCCAAATGCATTGTCCCGAAAAGATACAATACCGTTTCACCTTTGCTCGCCTGCCAAAGAAACAGAGGCTTGACCGTACCGGATGAGGATGCTCCCAATACGGTTGATACGGCCAAAAAGACCATAAATCTCATTAATTTCATCCGCACTCCTTTAAACATTATGATAGTACAATATCGCCACTAAAAACGCAAGGCAAAACCATGACAAACGAAGAGATCATCGAAAGTATCAGGGCACAGTACAACAGGGACCTGAGAAAACAACTGGTAAAGCGTCTTCAGGAAAGTGAAAAGATGAATGACCGCCAGGGGATTCAATCAGGCTATAACATTATGAATCAGATTTTTTCATATGTGCTCAAGGAGCGGGGCTGGACAATCGCAGAAAATGCAAACCGATGGGACAACTCCCCGCTCGAAATCCTTCAGCAGGCTTTTCCGAATATCGAATCCACACAATGGTATAAGGGGCTGGAACTGAATGTTCAGAAAAGTATCGAGGTGCAGATGGGCGAGGAGACGAAGTAACCTCCTATGCTTCCCTGAGTGACTGAATTTCTGCTACGTGTTCTTCCTCATTGAAGGCTGCGCCAAGGTATGCACATATCCTGGCTGCATCCTGATGTGCGATAGAGAGTGAACTTGAAGCTCCGGGGCTTGGCGTCATATTGAAGACGATACCCGCATCGGTGATCTTCGCTTCACCCAGGAGAAGTTCATGTTTCTCCTTATCGATGATCTGCGGCCTCATCCCTCCGTATCCGTCAGCAAACCTGATATCATCCGCATGAAGCGACGGGATGATCTTCTGCGCATCTTTCACAAAGACTTCTTTCCCCAGCCACGGCAGCTCTTCAAGCACGTTCCTTACTATATAACGTCTTATCGTCTGGTCTTTAAGCAGATCCATATATACCGAGGTGACCTCCCTGTCGATATTGAGTGCGGTAATAAAATCTTTGATATGCAGACGGTGGTAGCGCTCAAGCTTCGGCAGGGCAAAGGCTGTCGGCCCGAAACGCGTATTCCACCCCTGTGTACAGTCAGGATCGCCATGCACCGCAGCGAAGGGAAGCTTCGGGTTTTGCATGGTATAGACTTTGCAGTTGAGCAGCTTCTCTTTGGTGAAGAAAAAACTTCCGCCGATGGGAAGTGTCGCATACTCCATCCCATACCCCATCGCTTGCGCAAAAAGCAGCGAATAAGAACCGGCATTGACCACCACGGTTTTAGCATTGAACCTGGTAGTGTCCGTCGTGATCTCATAGGTTCCGTCTTCCAAACGTTTGATTTCGGTTACCTCTTCATTGTAACGCATCTGAATGTTTTTATCCGTATTGATCGCCTCCCGGACAAAGCTTTCGCTCAGCTTTTTAAAATCCACCGTCGTGATCTGCCCTCTCACGCCCATCGCAAGTATCGGCTCTTTACGCTCTTCGAAAAGCCTGGGTTCGATCTGCCTGAGTTTCGTTTCATCCCACAGTTCAAGATAAGGAAAAAGTTCCTTAAATACTTCATAGCGCTCTTTAAGCTTTTTGATCTCTTCTTTGCCGACCGCCAACACCATTTTGCCGCATTTAAATCCGAGTTTGTCAAGGCCGCCGAAATTCTGTATATAATTGCTGACCATGGAAGAGGCTTTTTTAACCCTCTTCGCCTTTTCATAGGTATAGTTTGTCTCGATATCCCCGACATGAAGGGTTTGGGAATTCGCCTTCGGGTTGGTGTTGAGCAGGCTTACCTCTTCATACTTTTCAAAAAGAAGGATATGTTTTATATCCGTATATCTTGCCAATGTAAAAAGCAGTGAAGTCCCCGCTACGCCCCCGCCGATGATCGCTGTGTCAAAAAGTTTGTTTACAAGCACACACTTCCCTTCCATCTCTCGTTTGATACTACTATCTTAACATAGGTAACGATAAAAAGAAGCGATGAGCAGCATAAACTACACAAACAATTCATAAACTTCTGTTACAATTCAAAATCTATCTATTTCTTCTTCAAGGACTTTCAGGATGAGATCTTTACTCTTTATTGTATGGATATTTTTTTCACCACTCAACGCCGAATCTTTCTTTATACTCAACAACCTCAAATCTCTCTCCCTTGTGAGCGAGCTTCAAAGCAGCAAGGTCGATCCAGACTATAAAACATACATGCAGGAAGAGATGCAGAAAACGATGAGAGAGCTGCAAATCGATACCGAAGGATACCACCAGAGGGCACTGGCACTCATTGTCACCCATACCTATGCGGGAGAGACTTTCGTGCTCAACAGCGAACTGGTACTTGGAGAAAATGTAAAGCGTCTTGATGACAAGGAGAGGGTTTATGCCTTTACCTATCTGGACAGGGAGTCCACACCGATAGATAACCCCGAAGAGAGTGAAGCGGTCTCTGAAGCCCTGGAAGACGCTGTTGATACGCTGCTTGGCCGTTTTGCCGATCAATATCGCGAAGACAACAAGCTCAAACCCCAAAAAACGCCCATAAAACATCAAAGCTTTACAGAGGCAATGGGGTATGAAACCAATTATCCCAAAGCCCTTTCCAAAGCAAGAAAAGAGGGCAAAAACCTCTTGCTGGTCCTCACCACAGAGTACTGTCCATGGTGCAGAAAATTTGAAAAAAATGTATTACAAAAAGAAGAAACCAATAAAATAATTCACAAGAAATACGTACCCCTGCTGCTAAACCGTGACAAAAAAGAGTTTCCCGCAAAGTTTACCAGTACCTTCACACCGGTGGTCTACTTCATCGATGCAAAAAACGAAGAGATTTTGCACAAGGTGGTCGGATACAATAACAAGGAAGCGTTTTTACATCTGATCAGACAGTAACCTTATAGGATCAAGATAACTTAAGAGTGAACTCTTCTTTCTCTTTTCTGCCCAGTATATCTTCTCAAAAGAATCAAAAATTTGTTAGAATAAACAAAAAAGGAATCTTTTATGAAAGAAAAAGAGCTGAAAGAACTGTTAAAAAATGCTAAAGAATCTCTTGATAAAGTAGAAAATCATGTAGAATCGCTTACACATCGGATGAATAAAGATATCAATACCTTCTGGGGTGATCTTAAAGTGCAGTTCGGAGAGACGGGAAAGACACTTACCAATGCAGCCAAAAAACTTGAAGATGAAACAGAGCTCCAGGGCAAGCTTGGCGTCATGGAAGCACACGAACAAGCCAAAAAGATCCAATCCACCTCCGAAGAGTTCATCAGAAAGATCACTGCCGGCACCCAGCAGGAGCTGGATTTGGCCGCTCTCCGGGCACACCTTGCAAAGATGGAAGCTGCTGATCTTTGGAAAGAGCAAGAACCCGATCTTGCCGCCTTGTATCATGATTCCAAAGAGGAGTTTGAAAACATGGCAAAAAATGCGGGGAGAGAGTTGAACGATATTTTATTGAAACTCACCGAAATCCGCTGATCTATCAAACGAGGCTCTGTGTTTTAACTCTGCCTTGTACTCCTATCTCAGCGGGATGGACCACTTTTGGTAATAGGCAACGACACGCAGCGCTACCCCGGAGGCATAGAGCAGGCCCAGCGTATAGAGATTGACTGCTTCAAAATAATCCATGATATAAAGTGCCGAAGCCATGAGCAGTGCGACCGTCCCGTAAAACCCTGTCTTGAAAACAAACGGTACTTCATTGATGATCACATCCCTTGTGATACCTCCGCCTACAGCAGTCACAAAGGCCAGTACCAGTACGCCGGTAAGATTCAACCCGCTCTCAAGCGCTACCAAAGCACCCGTAATACTGAACGAGATCAAACCGATAGAGTCGCTGATAATGAAAAGCGGTCTGTTTTCGATACTCTCACGCTTGTGAAACCTAAAAAGGATCATCAGTATCATGATACTCAACACCATGATGCCTGGAGTAGCATGCGTGAACGTATAAGGAGTTCTATCTGCAATTATGTCCCTGATGATCCCGCCGCCAAAAGCAGTCAAAAATACAGAGATCAACACTCCAAGCAGGTCAAGCCTGCTGCGTACCCCCACGAAAAACCCGGATATCGCAAACGCAATGATACCGATATACTCTGCACTTTCAAACATTTACTCTATATACTCTACCACTTCATCAAAGTCCAGTCTCATCTGCTCGGACTGCGGATTGATACGATACCCGAAAGGTACGATGACGGAAACTTGATACTTACGCGTATCCAGTTCCAGGATCTCTTCTACCTTTTTTTTCTCAAACCCTTCAATCGGGCAGGAGTCTACCCCCATGCATGCCGCGGCAGTCATCATATTGCCCAAAGCAATATAGGTCTGTCTCGCACTCCATGCATAGGTCTTCTCATTACTGCTGAAGGTATCGGCTAAAAAACTGCTGTACAGATCGATATAGGCATCAATTTTCTCCTGAGACAGCGGACGTCTGGCAAATCGTTTGGCAGGTACGCCGCTTCGGGGCCTCAGATCTTCAATGGCTGCAAGTATCACCACCAGATGGGAGCAGGAAGTGATCTGTACCTGATTCCAACAGGCAGGCCTGAGCCTCGCTTTAAGCGCTTCATTGGTGATGACCAGGAACTTCCAGCCTTCCTGTCCGAACGAGCTTGGAGATTTGCGCCCTGCCTCGAGGATATACCTCATCGTCTCATCAGGTATCTTCTTTGTTTCATCAAATGCCTTGCACGCATGTCTGAAATCCATAGCCTTCATAAAATCGTTCTGCATGATATTTCCTTTGAAAGACTTTTTGCTTTTCTTCAGACATATGATACATCAGCCTTGGTTAACTCTTCGTATCTCGAAAGGTTTTACGCTTATTTGCCTCTCAAACTATTAAAACTGCCGTACTTCTCATTATCCTCATGATGAATTTCTCACATCTCATTGCATTCATTCCCACTCTCTGAGTGAGAACGAAGAAAAACAGGGTTCAGGATTCACGCCTTTTAGAGATATTTTACTCTCATTGTAGTGTACAGACATGAAAATTTTGCTTTGATCGATAGTCTCTATCTGGTACAATAGTAATCTATAAGAGCATAGACACAAATGATACTGAGAAGATACAAGGAGTCCGGATGAAATATCGTTATATAGGGAAAAGCGGGTTAAGGGTAAGTCCCATATGTATGGGGACAATGACCTTTGGTACGCAGTGCAAAAGCGAAAAAGAGGCATTTGCCATCATGGATAAAGCCTATGAGGCAGGAGTGAACTTCTTTGATACCGCCGAACTCTACCCCGTACCCCCTAAGTCTGAACTGGCAGGTATTACCGAAGAGATCGTAGGGAGATGGCTCAAAACGAAACCAAGGGAAAGTGTCATTCTTGCTTCCAAGGTCGCAGGAGCGGCAAGCGGTTGGTTCGTACCGCCTATCAGGCACGGTCTGACTGCCATAGACAGTTTTCATATCGAGCGGGCCGTTGAGGGAAGCCTGAAAAGACTAGGGACAGACTATATCGACCTCTATCAGATGCACTGGCCCGATACCGTTGTTCCGATAGAAGAGAGTCTCAAGGCATTTGACAGACTGGTACAAAGCGGGAAGGTACGATATATCGGTACATCAAACGACACAGCCTATGGAACCACCAAGGCCTTGATGACCTCAGCTTACAAAGGTTTTGCCCGCTTTGAATCCATCCAAAACAACTTTTCTTTGCTCAACAGACGCTTTTTGGACGAATTAGCCGCAGTCGCTCAAAAAGAACAGATATCCTTGCTACCCTATTCTCCGCTGGCAGGCGGCGTTTTGAGCGGGAAATACAACCAAAACAAAGAGGCCAAAGGGCGCTTCAGTGACTATATCCGCTCGCCCAACCAAAGACAGCGCCTGATGGCTGCCAGGTTTATGAACGACAAGACGCTTGCCTCTGCCCAGAGATATCTCAAGATCGCTGCAGATGCCGGACTGCATCCGGTGACCATGGCAACGGCATGGTCCAAACAGTTTGATTTCGTCGCTTCAACGATCATCGGCGCGACAAGTTCTGAACAACTTGATGCTACATTGGAGGCTATGGATACCCTATTGAGCGAGGATGTTTTGAAGGCATGTGATCAGGTACATGATGAGATACTCTACCCTATGGGATAGAAGTTATCCTCCGGTCCCGGCATTTTTCATACATGTTATAATATGTCTATTTAACCAGGGAAAGGGGGTTTTATGCAACAGGGATCAAAAACAGAGGCACAGAAAAGGGCTGATCAGATCGCATATTTTCAGGCAGAACTCGGGCAACTGGAAGAAGATAATATTCTTATATTAAATAAGCAACAGCATTCGAGTATCAAAAATTATCATGATACCCTCATCAAGACATTCTCCCAGACGTATGATATCGATACCAGTACAAAAGAAAAGCAGTTAAGTCTTGGTATGAAGATCTCTTCTTTTCTCGGTGCACTTGCCCTTGCGGCAAGTATCTTTTTTCTCTTTTACCAGTTTTGGGGAAGATTCTCTACCTTCTGGCAGGTCATTATACTGATCCTTGCACCGATACTGACTCTAACCTCTACGGTCATAGCCTATCATAAAGAAAAAACGGGCTACTTTGCCAAACTGCTCGGACTGGTCACGGTAGCTGCTTTTGTGCTCAACCTTTCGATGTTCGGTCAGATATTCAACATTACACCTACGGTCAATGCCGCTTTGATATGGGCAATCTTTGCTTTTGTACTGGCCTATGCATCGGATACACGTCTGCTTCTGGCCTTTGGTATTATCTTTTTCTCTGCTTTTTTGTCTGCTAAAGTGGGGACCTGGAGCGGAATCTACTGGATACGCTTTGGTGAAAGGCCTGAAAACTTTTTTCCTGTAGCTTTGATACTCTTTCTCATCTCCATCCTGTCTCATCATAGGTTTTCGGGCTTTCCTGTGATCTACAGTGTTTTTGCAATGCTGCTCTTTTTCATCCCCGTACTGATACTTTCAAACTGGGGAGTTGCAAGCTATCTAACGCTTCTGTAAATGTGATAGAAGCGTTTTATCAGATCGTTGGATTTGCCTTCAGTGCCGGAGCGATCTGGCTGGGTATCAAAAAACAGTGGAGTGAAGTGGTCAATACAGGAAATATCTTTTTCGTGATCTTTCTTTATACAA
Organism: Candidatus Sulfurovum profundilacunae; assembly: GCA_047689495.1. GTDB lineage: Bacteria > Campylobacterota > Campylobacteria > Campylobacterales > Sulfurovaceae > Sulfurovum > Sulfurovum profundilacunae. The sequence continues at coordinate 29,781 of JBEWPY010000005.1, forward strand.
AGCTCTATGACTGGTGGTGGGCTTGGATGCCAAAGTATCTCTTCTTTTTGGTAATCTCACTAATCTCCATAGTGATACTGCTGATCTTTAGGAGACTTAGAAATGCAGAGATACAGATATTACAAGAGGAGTCAAAATGAAAGCACTCACTTCAAAAAAACTCTTTTTGATCGCTTTTTTGATACTGATATTAACCAACCTCATCGTTCTTTACGGTGTATTTAACAACAAAAAAGGAGAACCCGAATCACAGATTATCCTTACAGAGCGTGAACTTCAGGTCCCTTACAGTACAAGCAAGGAAAACAGTGGTCTATCCTTGCGTATATTATTGCAATCGCTTTGGGGAAAAACCGTGTCCATTATAGGGGCTATGGCTCACCTGAATGGTTAACCGCGGAGAAACTAGAAACACTGGGATATCCTATTGATAAGATCAAAAGAGAAGAAAACAGAAGCTATGGATATCACACTACTAAAGAGTGTTTCATCGTACTGGAGTATGACGGAGATGCTTACCAGGAAGCGCTTAAAAGAGCAGAAGTTCACCTTGAAGAGAAAAAACAGGCTTTAGAGGATACCCCTGAGAACGCCCTACTGAAAAGAGACTATACGATGGCTCAAAATAGACTCAAAAACAAAAAGAAGTTCGAACCACGCCTCTATGCTATCGATGCAGGCAATGATGCAGTTATTTTAAGAGAAAGATACCCTGACCGTTCAAAATATATCATTGCCAAAGGGATTATAGATGCTTTTTATAACGTTAAACAAAAAAAGATCTATGGAAATTTTTTCTCAATGAGCATTTCAAATATTCATGTCCCACTTGAATTTAGAAAGATTCTTGAACCGATTATGGAAAGAAAACAATCCAATATGAAAAAAGACAGAACATATCCTATGATCATGCAACATGCACCACGGTTCAAAGCCACGATAGCATACGGTAAACGCTTTGAACCGTGGATTGTTTCTATTGAGCCCATAGAGTAACTTCTATAGGCTCTACACACTAATTTACTGCTCTTTGTATACTATAGACACTGGAGAGATCATATCGTTTGTAGCGTGCTGGTTCTTTTCTTCTCTCTCCTGCATAGCTGAACATCAGGGCAAGCTTCCTTCTGCGGTCTATCCACCCCACAAACATACCGCTGTGTTCTACCCCGTTGTAGGAGTGGTTGATATGATAGACCCAGTCTCCGGGCTGAAGCAGATGACTGGGTGCATACGGACCCCTTTTGCTGCCGGAGTAAATCCTTCGGCGTTTGGCATAAGGATAGCCGGCTTTGTCAAAGGCTGCATTGAGATAATCCCAACAGCCTCCCCGGATGATCTTTCGATCCAAAAACATTTGATGTGTTGTCCCAAGGACCTTTTTGCCGGTCGGTGCAGCATGTTTCAGAGCATTGGCTATGACACCATAATCCTGTTTATAGTGCTGCTGATCTCTGTATGCACGTGAATTCTCGGAAGCGCATCCGCCAAGCAGGATCAGACAGGCCGGCAGCAGATACTTCATACCTCTTATTGCACTGTTCCCACATCTTCATCCGAGAATTTCTGATGGCTGCCGTCACAGTACGGAGGACTGGATGTATGCTTACAGGCACACAGCCACTTCTGCGTCGTAGCTTTGGCTGTAAATTTCAATGGCGCAAAAGAAGTACCTTTGTGACTGCCGTCACAAAATGGCTGCGTCTGTGAACGTCCGCAGGTACAGAAAAGATAACGCTTTCCCTCTTCCAGAGAGGTCTTTACAGGGTTATTACCGGCGATCATCGGCTTTTCCATCATCACTCCTTCGAATTTCTATCTTTTATTGTAACACAAATTCAAATGCCGGTGTGTGCAAAAGAGCAAATGCTTTTTGTCCATCTGCCTGCAGGGCTTCTGCGTGATATTATTCGACAATGACTCTGGCATTAAGCGGCTGGATCGGCCTGTTGTTCGGGTGGTGCATCGCATGCGCGAACTGCTCTACCTGGGCCCGGGAAACATTCACCGGTGTTTTGAGTACGAGCCAGCGCACACCTTCCGTACACGGAGGTGTAGTAAGAGAACCGTTGAATCTATAATAGTCAAGATTCTCCGGAAGCAGGGCTTTGGCGATATCTGCCAATGTCAGTTTGCTTTTTTCTCCACTCTTTTCAGGTATTTTTTCCCATACTTTTGCAAGCGCCTTATTCTCTTTGCCTTCTTGAAACATCAATGCAAGTACAGCGATGTTCCCCTCTTTGTCGAGATGGACGAAATGCGCTTCAAGCGGAAATGATTTGCCTTTGATATGGTTCTCGCTTGGCGTATGGAAATGAAACTGCTTCAATTCAAATACGATCCCATCGACCGTCAGCGTACTCCCGGCTGAAAAATTGAGCTGTACCGTATGACCGTTGTTCAGCACTTCAGTCGATGATGCCTGATAATCAAGGATCAAAGCCTCAAGGTCTGCATCCATAGAACTGACAACGTTGATCGGAGACTGATTCTTCCCTTCGCCGCATACTTTATATTTCGGGGAAAGTTCACTCCATGCATCAGGCCCTTCATGGCCGGTGTATCCCCAGTGTGCATGCCCACCGGCCAAAAGTGCCGTACCGAATATTACAGCCGGGAGAAGTGCAAATACTCTTTTTGTCTGTGCCATATTTTCTTCCTTTAAAAAAAATTACACTATCAGTATAAAACATACTTATAAAAAAGAGGAGGATTTGGTGAGAAAAGCGGGGAAAAAGGCTATTGTTTTCAAATATTCTTATGAAAGGGCAACCTATAATAAATTTTACTATAAAGACCGATCAAAAGATTATATGAAGAACATCGCCAGTATCAAAAGCCCTACCGGAACCATCGCCCAGAGATAGACTTTCTTTTGTGTTTTCAATGCCTTGAGACTTCCCCAAAAAAAGAGGATAATTGCTACGACAAATAAAAGAAGTACTACCCCGTTAGTCAGCTGCATCTTCTGACTCCTTTTTTGAGACCTCATCCACCATCTTGATGCTCTCTGCTGCATTGACCAGTATCTGTTTGGTGGACTTGAGAGGTTTCATACGCAAATTGGTCTGCTTTTTGTCCAGAGACTCATCCATCACAACCTCCATCACCTCTTTTTCAAGTTCAGCGATGATCTCATTTATTTTTGACTCGATAAAGGTTACGTCCATTATTTCGCCTTGGGCCTGAAGACTTTGATCACCGCTTCATTGGCTTCCATATAAGCCCCTCCGATCAGGTCGATACAGTACGGAACCGCCGGGAAAACCGCATCCAGGCACTCCCTGATCGACTTTGGCTTACCGGGAAGGTTGATGATGAGTGATCCGTCGCAGATCCCCGCTGTCTGGCGTGAAAGGATCGCTGTCGGTACATACTGCAGGCTTACTGCCCTCATCTGCTCTCCAAATCCGGGAAGGAGTTTCTGGCAGACACTCTCTGTCGCTTCTGTCGTCACATCTCTCGGAGCCGGTCCCGTACCCCCTGTGGTGACGATCAGGTCACAGTTTCCATCACGCGCCAGTTCGATCAGTGTATTTTCGATAAGGTTTTGATCATCCGGGATACACCTGTACTCATATTCGCACTCGTTTTTCAGATACTCCTTCATCGTATCCATAATCGCTACTCCTGAGATATCCTCATAGATCCCCTGGCTTGCTCTGTCACTTGTCGTGACCACACCTATTCTGATCTTATCCATCTATTCACCTAAATAATTGATTTTGGGCATTATAACGTTTATTGCTTTTTATTTTCTTTCTGCGGCAGGAGAAAAAACAACGAAACAAACCTCTTTGTTTCCGTGCCGGCAGCAGGTCTGTACTCAGTCAATTTTGTCTGTAAAAATTTTGATACAAACAGCAACCGGTATTTCAAGGTTTCCTTCGCTGTATCTCACCGAGATGGCAGAGAAAATCTTCTGAAGGATCAATTTCTTTTATACTGATTGAGATCTGATTATCCATAAGCCATTCAATATGATCAAACTGATCTGCATCGATACGCAAATACTCTTTTGAACTCAGGACAAAATCATCCCCGCGTATACGAAAAATTTGTGCCAACGGGTACGTCTCCTGCAGTAACTCCACAAACCTTCTTAGCAGTTTGTTTCCCTCCTCCTATCCATGGTTCTTGTTGTATAAACCCAAATTGTGCAAAGAAACCATATGGAGAAAACAAGATTTTTTCCCGATACGCTTTTGGTTGAGAGTAAAAGTCAGATAATCGGCATTGTAGGCATTGGTTACCTGGTCGCGGTAAAAATAGGCAAAACGCTCTTTTTCAATTTCGGTCATAGGCAATTGATTCACGGAATCAGGTATTTCAAGAGTGGATAAGACCTCTACGGCAGTCTCTACTACTTCCGGATCGAACTGTTTTCCCGAAAACATTTTTATCTCTTCAACCGCTTGGGCAACATCTTTTTTCCCCTTGTAAATCCGGTTGGTTGTCATTGCGTCAAAAGCATCTGCGACGATCATGATTCTTGAGAGAAACGGTATCTCTTCGCCTTTGGCCCCATGCGGATACCCCATGCCATTGTAATGTTCATGGTGATAGACGATCACCTCAGCCATCTCTTTGTACATTGGAATCCTGGAAAGAAGATTATAGCCGACTTTGACATGCTCCTGAATCAGCTTGTATTCCATACCATTGAGCTTTCCGGGTTTGAGAAGTATACTGTCCGGCGTAACGATCTTGCCTATGTCATGCAGAATCCCCGCCCGGTAAAGCAGTTCGCATTCTACATCGCTTCGCCCCATTTTTTGGGCGATCATCCTGGAGTAGCCTGCAACACGCTGGGAGTGCCCGGCCGTGTAGGAATCACGTGCTTCTATCATTTCAACAAGGGCAAAAAGCGTCTTTTCAAAGTTCTTAATCTTCTCTTTTTCAAGCGCCATCAATTCCTGAGTACGCTCCTCCACCATCTCTTCAAGATGTGCTTTATACATCATATTCTCTTGAATTTGAGTCAGATTTTGAACACTTTTATAGAGCGTCATATTGATCTGTTCATAATTAACCGGCTTAATGATGTAGCCGTTGATACCCAGCCGGATCGCATCCATAAAATATTCCGAATCCGTATAGGCGGAGATGATAATGATCTCCTGGTCAGGAACCAGCACTTTCATTTCAGCCGCCATTTCCAGGCCGTTCATGCAGGGCATCTCGATATCGGTGATCACGATATCATAATGGTATTCCTGAAACTTTTTCAGCCCCTCCTTTCCATTCTCGGCGACATCAACACTCTCAAAGATTTTTTTAAGATATGTCCCGACTGCGTTACGCAGTTCCGGTTCATCTTCTACATAAAGAACTTTAAAGCCGGCGGACAGGATCTTCAACGCTTTGATATCAGTCATGACATTCACTCCTCTCCTGATCTCTGACGACAAGAAGAACTGTTCATTTGATCGTTACGGCTCATGAGATTGCTTCTCCGCCAGAGGAATAATTACTTTAAAACAGGCGCCCTCTTTAGTATTGTATCCTTCGATCGCACCGTTCAGATGCTTCTCGACAATCGTCTTGGACATATAAAGCCCCAGCCCCGTGCCGCTCTTCTCATCTTTGGTAGTGAAGTACGGATCAAAGATCTTGCCTATGATCTCTTCATCAATTCCGCCGCCGTTATCGCAAACCGTCGTGATGACATTGTTTGTATCGTCGCTGATCATCACATCGATATGCCGGCCTTTCTCTCTTTTTTCTACAAGTGCCTCTTTGGCATTTTTAAGCAGGTTGATAAAGACTTGCAGCAGTTCACGGGAATAGGTTTTCACCCTGTATCCGTTTTCATCCGTGACGGAGAGCGTCACCGCATTGTGTTCCAGGCTTTTGCCGATGATCTGCTCTGCTTCGCTCATCACCTCTTCTAGATTTACCTCTTCTTGCTCTTTATCGGGACGGAAGAAGTTTCTAAAGTCATCAATGGTCCTGGAGAGATAATCTGTCTGTCTCAGAATACTTTGCGCCTGCTCTTTAATACCCTCTTCATTCAGTGCTTCAAGTTCAATGTCAACAAGCATATTGTTCGCTCCCATGGCGATCACTGTAATGGGTTGCCTCCACTGGTGTGCGATCATCCCGATCATCTCTCCCATGGCTGCATGGCGTGACTGGGCGATCATAATCTCTTCCTGATCCCTCAGTTTTTTACGTATCTTTTCACGTTCTGTCGTGTCCATGACAATCGCCATACAGGCATTTCTATCTTCAAATACGATCTGCTGAAGATAGACATCAACCGGATAGGCCGTACCGCTCTTTCGCTGATGATATGTCGAAAAAAAGATTTTGTCTATTTTATTTCTCTCCAGCGGCTTCAGAAGTTTGGAAAACTTTTCCGCTGTCATCTCCGGCTTGATGTCAAGCGGCGTCAATTCAAGCAGCTCTTTAAGGCTGTAGCCGATGTTATTCCGCGCTCCTTTGTTGGTATAAAGGAACTTCAGGCTGTTCCGGTCAAAAATATATAT
>JBEWPY010000006.1:0-36216 GCA_047689495.1 Candidatus Sulfurovum profundilacunae
AGATACCATTATGCCAAAAATAAGATTAATGTATTATGGCTATCAAGGAATATCTGATTTATGTAAACAATCTTGCCAGCTTCTCTGCAGGCGCTTCATCGGTAAATATTTTTGTATGCCTGATACCGTATTTCATAAAGTGCGCATTGAGTGTCTCATCATGTGCTTGAAGTTTGGCAAGGTAGTTTCGGATAGAGGATGTGCCGAAGCAGGTATTGAGACTCTGGTTGCTGTGCGGATTATCAAGTACTGCTTCACCCAGGCTTTTCGGGTGTTCTTCCTCCCTGTGACGCACGATAATGGCGATCACTTCATGCTTTTGTGCAAGCAGTGAAAGGTCGATGGGCTCCAGAAAGTCTCCGATAATGAAGAGCAAAGAGCGTTTATATACCTGTGTAAAGAGTGTCTGAACGACCCGTGTGTAGTCAAGTGTGGTATGGAGCAGTTCCTGTTCATAGATCTCTTTGGAGAACTGTTCGATAGGGAAGAGCTGTTTGGTAGGCGGTGTCACTGTATGTGTGCCGGAATGGAAGTTAAATCCCGTGAAGAGATCACTGTTGTGTTGTGCCGAGTAGCCCAGAATGGCAGCTATTTCGGTGATCTTTTCCTGTTTGAGATTACCTTCGCCAAAGTAGAGGCTTCCATCCATTATCGCAGCAGCGACTACTGAGAGCTCTCTGTTGGCATGCAGCTCTTTGATATAGGGTCTGCCCAGTTTGGCAGTGACCGTCCAGTTGATCTTTCTGACATCATCACCGATCTGGTACTCCCTGAGCTCGCTGAAGTCATAGCCTTCCCCATGCATCCTGGAGAGGTGGTTTCCCGCCAAAAGGGTATAGACCTGATATCTGGCTTTGAGTTGCAGGGTTTTAAGCGCCGGTGACATTACGGTAGAGGTACTTCCTGAACAATGGTGGAGATGATCGCATCTGCACTGATGCCTTTGGCTCTCGCCTCATAACTGAGTACGAGACGGTGACGCAGTACATCGTGCAGGACAAAGCCGATATCCGCAGGGGTGACGTAATCGTTGCCTCTGAGAAATGCCTTGGCTTTGGCAGCTTTGTAAAGGTCGATGGAGGCTCTGGGGCTGGCACCGTACATCAGATCTTCTTTGATACGCTCCAGACCGAATTTTTCAGGCTTCCTGGTCGCACTGATGATCTGTACGATATAGCGTTCCAACTCTTCATCGATATGTACTTTCTGTACGTCGTCTCTGAGGGTTTGCACATCTTCTTTGTCAAGTACAGCCTTTACTTCTTCAAAACCTTTGCCCGCAGCCTTACGCATAATGGCAAGCTCTTCATCCTCACTGTTGTGTGTGACTACAAGCTTCATCATAAACCTGTCCAGCTGTGCTTCAGGCAGGGCATAGACTCCCTCCTGTTCGATAGGGTTCTGTGTCGCCATGACCAGGAAAGGCGGTTTGATTCTGAAGCTTTCCTCTCCTATCGTAACCTGTCGCTCCTGCATCACCTCCAGCAGGGCTGACTGCACTTTGGACGGGGCACGGTTGATCTCATCGGCCAGGAGCAGGTTGGTAAAGAGCGGCCCTTTTTTGATCCCGAAGCTGTTGGTCTGCGGGTTGTAGATCTGTGCACCGATGATATCCGAGGGAAGCAGGTCGGGGGTAAACTGTATACGTTTGCTCTCCAGTCCCAACGCCCTGGAAAGAGCATTGATCGTTGTGGTCTTTGCCAGTCCCGGTACACCCTCTACCAGTATATGGCCGTCACTGAGGAGTCCGATGAGCAGTCCGTCCACCATCTCCTCCTGGCCTATCACGGCTTTTCCGAGTTCTTTTTTGAGCTTTTCTATCATCTTATGCATTGATCTCCTTTCTGATCTCATTCAGGTTGAGTGCTTTTCCTCTGTAGATATGTGCTTCCAGCTTCTCTATCGCTTTTGCATACTTTTTACTGTCCTCTGCGATGATCAAAGCAAGCAGCGTTCTGGGATCGTCCGTTTTTGCGATTTTTTGGGAAAAAGGCCCCTCTCTGATCCTCTCTTTTCTGTGCCATTGTACACTTTTAGCTGTTAAAAATCCTGCAAAAAAGACTACGAGATATCCAAACAGTGCACCGAACCATGACCAGTCTGCCTCTTTCAGCGGCGAAGGAGAGTCAACCTTGTCCACCAGTTCGCTCTTTTTGACGGGTGCAACAGTAAACTTCTTTCTGGGCAGTGTAAGTGTATAGCTCTGCCGTGTTTTAGGGTTATAGGCGGGGATCACGATCTCGTCAAATGTGAAATCCTGTGAAGCGCTGAGTACCAGCGGATAGGTAACAGTATGGTGTGTTCCTTTGGTACTTCTGACAGACTTCACTTGCGGACTCTCTTTGAACAGTCTGTAGGTGTCCGTCGAGACAAAAGTTTCTTCAAGCAGCGGCGGGTAACCATCACCTCTGATCTCTACAGTGAACGGGATCGGTTCATGTGCTTTGGCTTCGGTGGTTTTGAATGTGTGGGCAAGCGTAAAATCTCCGACAAGCTGTGTGCCTTCGGGCAGCCCTTTAACACGAAGTTTTAAAGGATCAACTTTGACAGGGCTATCAACCGTAGTGATTCCTTTGACATTGTCCCTGTCCCCCGAGAAGCTGTAAGCGACATTCTCCCGGGTCGTAACCTTCTGAATCAGTTTGAAGTTGACAGTGACCTCGCCTTTTTTTAACGGGTAGAGGAGGTAGGTGTAGTGTATCTGTGCATTTTGGTAGCTCTCTTCCTCTTTGGCATCCAGACGGTGGAATTCGTAGGAGTCATCCTCTGCCAGCGTAAAATCAAAAAACATCACTTTGGAGTGATCGGTCTGCCTGATATCAAAGGTAAGGGTGACAGGCTCTTTGATGTATGCCTGTGCCTTGTCCAGTGTGGCACTGGTCGTAAACCCTTGTCCGTAAATGATAGATATACTAAAAAATATTAAAAAGAATATTCTAATCTTACCAGGGCTGTTTTTCATGGATATATCCTCTGTTGATCATCTCATAGACTTTGGAGCTTAGCGGCTGCTCTCTGCTCTGTCTCTCTTCCGTCAGTTTCATCTTCTCTCTGCGTTTGCTCTTCTGTGCACTTCCGCCGCTTCCAGCGCCGGAACCCGGCTGCTCTTCGGTGCGTTCGCTGTCACTCTCTTTTTTATCCTGCTTTTCAGACTTGGACCCGGAGCCATTCTGTGATTTGGGATGTGCGATCCCCGATGCAGCTTTTTTCTCTTCAAGCAGTGCTATGAGTGCGAGGTTTGTCCTGGCATCCTCATCATCCCCGAGCTGCAGCGTCATAGTATAGTATCTCCTGGCTTTATCATACGAACCCAGCATCGTGTAAGCATTGGCGATGTTGTAGTGGAGTTGCTGTTTGACCTCTGCAGAGGTAGAGCGGATGTTTTGATAGAGTTTGATCGCCCGTTTATACTCACCAAGCCTGTAGTAGCTGTCTGCCAGTGCTATCTGGCTCTGAAGCGAGGGTGTGGCGATATCTTCCAGTATCTTTTTGGAGCGATGATACTCTTTTTGTCCATAGGCCCGGTAGGCATGATCCAGTCGGAACAGATCAAAAACCGAGGCCTGGGCCTGTGAACCGAGCAGTCCCGCCAGAACAGCCAGATACTTGACCGCACGTGTATGTACCGTCAAAAAGAGCATCAGAGCCAAAAAAAGCGGAAGAGGGTAGAATTCGACATAGGAGTGACCTTTCTTGCTTAAAAGGTTTTGCTGTGCAGCCAGCGCATCAAGAGCTTCCTGCAGCTCTCTTGCACTTGATTCAGCCGAACCTGATGGTGTCAGATAGGTACCGTTGTTTTGTGATGCAAGCGTCTGCAGCATCGGATTGATACGTGAGACCACGAGGTTGCCTTCTTTGTCTTTAAGTTTTGTTCCGTCTTTTTTTGGGATCGTTGCACCCGCTGTGGTTCCCATCGCCAGGATGATCGGACTGATACCGTTTTCCTGTATAATACTATTTAATACAAGATCATCCTTCTCTTCTCCCCCGTCGGTGATAAGGATCAGATTTTTCTCCTCCATAGGCAGTGAAGCCACTCTATTTAGCAGTTTTTCCAATGAAGTACCATGTGTCAGTATATTTTCCACCCTCAAGCTTTTCAGCGCGAGCAGGATGAGCTGATGATCGGTTGTTGGCGGAGAAAGGAGGAGAGGGTTGGTCGTAAAGGCGATCAGGGTGATATTGTCACTCAGGTTCTGCTGAAGAAATGCTTCAATGGCCTTCACGGCAAAGTCATACCGGTTGGGTGCGATATCCTCTGCTCTCATCGAGTAAGAGACATCCAGGGCGATGATCACCTCTCCGGCTTCGACCTGTCGCTCCTGCGGTCCCTGGTCAAGTACCGGCCTGACAAGGGCGATCACCAGCAGCATCAGCACGATCAGATGCACACTCTCTGTGATCTGTCTGGAGCGATAATAGAAAAGCACTGCAAGCGGCAGAAGCAGCCACAGCAAAGAGGGATAGAGGATACTCATACTGCCTCCTTCATCATTAGAGAGGTAAGAATACCGCGCTGCCAAAGCAGCCAGCCAAGCAGGATCAGTCCCGCCAAACCTATAGGATAAGTTGCCAAAGAGATTCGGTCAAGATAGTTCTCAGAGCGTATGGCACTCGGTTCCAATGCTTCGATCTGACTGTAGATTTCGGAAAGCGCATCCGCACTTACCGCAGTATAGCTTTGGGCACCCGTCTCATCGGCGATGGTTTCAAGCAGGGCAGCATCATACTCACCCTTTTGACCGATACCGATGGTGTAGATCTTCACACCGGATTTTTTAGCTTTTTCCACGGCCTGCCTGGGGGAGGTCGCACCGGCATTGTGATGTCCGTCGGTAAGCAGCACGATCACCTTGCTTTTGGCCTGTCCGAAGGAGAGAGTATGGAGTGCCTGCATCAGCGCATCCCCTATCGCCGTACTCTCACCGGCTACACCCACACTGCTCATCTCAAGTAAAAAAGAGACACCATCAAGGTCATAGGTCAGCGGTGAAGCGGTGTAGGCAAACGTACCGAAGACCACCGCTGCGATATTGTCATCCAGGCGTTTTTGTACAAACGCTTTGGCAAGCTCTATACTCGCATCATAACGGCTCAGGAAACGGTTTTTGGTATGAAATCCGCTTTGGGCCATGGAGCCGCTTGCATCGAGTACCAGTGCAAGATCGCGGCCGCGTTTGGTGTTGCCGGAACCCGGATCATAGAGAGAGGGTTCAGCCATGCCGATAACCATCAGGGAGAATATCGCAATCTTAAGCCAGAGCACGATAGAGAAAAAGGGTATCCGGCGGCTGATCCATTCGATCTTTGGAAAATAGTAGTGTTTTGCATGCACCTTGCACCAGATGAAGCAGGGGATCAGCAACAACAGCAGTAGAAACCAGGGCATACCAAACGAGAAATTCATACAAAGATTTTAACATAAAGTATCATTAATTAATAAAATATAGATAGAAAATATTTTTTTATAAAAATATTGGGGGTAAGGAAGATTTGTTTCTCAGCCTCTCAACGATTACGACACTCTGCATAGAGGGTGTATACTCCCTCTACGCGGATAATTATCTGTTGGTTTGGGCAGGCTGCTGGATATTGATCACTTTGTTTTGCTGCGGCGTTTGAGCTGGCTGTCCGATTCCTTTGAGCGATGCGATAGACTCTTCAATATTTTGATCATTTTTCTCTTTCGCACTGTTTACAAGCTGATACTCCTGTTCAAAGTCAAGTGAAGCACCATAGCCCAGGCTGTTATCAGCTTTGTATTGGGTGATAGCCGCACGTGATCCTCTCCCGATCGCACCGTCGATCTTTCCTGGATAATACCCATGTACTTTCAGTGCTGCCTGTATCTTCTTGTCTCTTGTTTTTTATCATTACCCTGGGCAATAAGGTATCTGTCCATCTCAAAGAGCGTACCCAAAAAGATCAATGTATCTTTGGCTTCAGGTTTGAGTGAAGCGTTGTTACTGATCTCATACGCCTTGTTCATCTCTTTGATCGCTGCCCTGGTTTCGAAGGAGTTTATCTGTCCGTCGATACGGCCCCGGTAGAACCCCATGCTTGAAAGTGCCTTTTGTATCTTCTTCTCATCTGTTAGCCGCGGTACAGAGGCAGGGGCATAATATTGTTCCCGGGAGCCTGGCGCAGCATTTTGCTGCGGCTGGGGAGCCTTTTTGTTGGCATTGTACACTTCATTTGTGATCACTGAACCTACCGCGCCGCCAACGATACCGCCTACTACGGCGTCGCCAAAATCAGCATAAAGGGTAGTATGCCCGGTGATTAATGACACAGCAGCAACCAACGATAACTGTTTTGCTTCTTTTATCATTTTATACCTTTTTTATTTTATTTTAGAATAATAAAAATTTTTAGTCAAGCAATATCAAGGTTTCCTTTACATCACTATAGGTTCTGCTCTCGCAGACGATCTCTATCTTTCTATCCGGTATTTCATCGACTACGAGTATCGCACCAAGATCAAAAGGTGAATGTACGATCTGGTTGCGCACTTCCATCTCTGCTTCAAAAGCCGGCGGATCAAAGATCAGTTCCGTAGCACTTTTGTATGCAGTGCTTGCCAGCGCATTGTAGTATCCAAGCGTGATGAAACGTACTTCGTCACGGTTCATATGGTGCACTTCTCCTACCGTGTACTCCATTTTGCCTCTTGTATAGGTACCCTTGAGCGTAGAGCAGGGGAGAAAATGTGCCGGGATTGCCTCTTTGCGCACCCTTAGCATCCCCGAGAGCAGTCTCCAGTTCAAAAAACGCTCTTTGATGATCCGGTACTTTCCCCCTTCTGCCTCGATATCCAGACGTCTTTCATACATCTCCAGCCTTGCGTCAATAGATTCGGGCTGTATCTGATTGGAAATCGGCGTGAAGAGTTCATCTGCCAGCTTCTCCTGCTGCTCACGCTGCATCGTCAGACCAAAAAGGCATCCGCAGTAGTCCTGACGGTAGAGGGCATCCTCCTTGGCCATCTGGTTCTGCTCCTGTGTTCCCGAGGCTTTGCGGTAGTCAGGCGCATGAAACTTCAGTCCGTATTTATTTGCCAGTGCATCACCGGCACGCTGAAGCTGTACCAATGACTTCTTGGGACTGGTAAGCAGGGTGGAGGTGAAATTGGGGTCAAGCAACTTTACCGCCTGTTTGGCAGTGACTTCAAAACGGTTGTCAAAACAGACCGAACATCTTGCCCCCTTTTCGGGTTCTTTTTCAAGTCCCCGTACCGCTTCCAGCCACCCCTGCGTATCATACTCCCCCTCTATCAGTTCGATACCGAGCATCTTACAGCTTCTCTGTACATCCAGCAGTCTCAGGCGGTATTCGCTGTAGGGATGGATATTGGGGTCATAAAAGAAGCCTGTCAGTTTCTCCTCCGGATAGTCCTCGCGGAGTTTTTGGAGGAAGTAGTGGCTGTCTACCGAGCAACAGATATGGACTAACATATTGTCTCCTTTGGAGACAAAGTGAGGAGTGAGAAGTTAAGAGTGAAGAGTGTCGGTATGCATTTTTTTAAAATGCTTTGTTGAGAAATAGCTTGACTTGTTCCCAACGTCCTCCTTGGGAATGGACCCTGAAAGAAGTGCTCTTGGGGTGTATATGCCAATGAAAAAGAAGTGCAATCGTTTGCAAACAGTGTCGGGATGGGGGCATCCCGACCTACATTTTTATAACTCATAATTTACTCCATAATAATTTTGGCTACATTTTCACTGCTGCCATGAGAGAGATACTCTTTGAGTTCGTTAGCTTTTTGGGCAAAGATACTCCTGTCGGTATTATCATACTCTGCAAGTAGGTTCTCTGCCGTGACCTTCTCCTGAAGCAGTTCATTGTGCAGGGTGATCCCGTTGTGGCGGGTGAGAATGATATTTGCCAGGCCTATCTGTGTGATATTGAGCAGGCTTTTGGCTATGAAATAGTCGATCTTTTTGGCGATATAGGCGAGAGTAAAGGGTGTACCGATCAGTGCGGCTTCCAGTGTTGCCGTACCGGAACAGATAAAGGCAAACTCCGAGCGTGCCAGCGCATTGTGGGTATCGCGGCTGATCTCAAACTCCGAGATGTCTCCATAGAGTTCTGCGATCTTTTCATCGGAGAAAGAGCCGGGAATGATCAGCAGCGCTTTTTTATCCGAAAGTTTTGCCCTCACTTCTTTGAATATCGGCAGAAGCCTGCTGATCTCACCCTTGCGGCTTCCAGGCATAAAGGCGATCGTTCCTTCCGTGCCCCGGCACGTCGTCCTTATCTCATCAAGCAGCGGATGACCGACATACTCTGCCTTCTTTTTCGGGTAGTGGTCCGCTTCAAAAGGGAGTATCCCCAGCAGCCTGTCACAGTACTTCTCCAGCTTCTCCGCACGCCTGGGACGGCTTGCCCACACTTGAGGAAGAATATAGTAGATGATCTCTTTGTCCGGATACCTTGTCTTGAGTTTTTTTGCCAAAGGAAGATTAAACCCGGAGGAGTCCATCAGCAGCACCTTATCCGCATCTTTTGCCAGCTCCGCCATCTCGTCCGCCACTCTGAAAAACCACCGAAGCTTTTTGATGGCATCGACAAATCCCATGATCGCCATCTCACTGATATCATACAGCGGTGTCCCCTTAGGAAGAGTCTTATCAAATATCCCTGTAATCTCTACATCCTGTGTATGTTTGAGAACCTCTTTGAGATGAAGGTTTGCGGATGGCTCAAGGGCTGAGACGAGAAGTTTCATACGGTTTGCTGTCCTCCTTTTTTAGACATTGTTATAAAGTCAGGCATTTGCCGTTCATCCTGAGCCTGTCGAAGCATACTGCAATCGGAACCCTTTGAGTTCGCTCAGGTTGAACGGAAGTATTGCGCTGCTCTTCACTTTATGGCACTATTGTTCTTAGCTGTATATTGTAGCATATTTTGGAACGATGAACTGCGCTTTCCCCATGAAAAAAACATAGCTACCGAAAACTAGAGGAGTGCGTAGGTCGGGATGCCCTCATCCCGACCTACGGTTTGATGGATATTGACCACTCTTTTTTCAAGAAAAACTATAAACGCTTTAACTTCTCAAACCACTCCAGCATATCCAACTTTTCCCAGGGATACTCCTCATACCCCACCTGTCCTTTGGCCGCGATATCCGCATAGAGGAAGTGTTCTTTGCCCGGACGGTCAAGCCCGAACTTCTCTGTGATCCACTTTGGGGTGAGAGGAAACGCTGCCGCGATCTTCTCTGAGAGCACTTCATCGCTGAGTTTGGTGAGGGCCGTATGCTGTGTATCTACCGTGACCGAGAGCGGCCTGGGCTCTGCGATAACGTAGGCAAGCTGTACCAGCGCTTTCTCCGCCAGCCCGGCTGCCACGATATGCTTCGCGATCCATCTTGCCGCATAGAGGGCGGAACGGTCTACTTTGCTGTAATCCTTGGAGCTTTGCGAACCTCCGCCGACAGGAGCGTAGCCTCCGTAGGTATCACAGACAACCTTTCTTCCCGTAAGCCCCGAGTCTGCGATAGGGGAGTGGCGGATAAACCTTCCTGTATTGTTGATATAAAAGCGTACCGTGTCAGCATCAAAATGACCCGCTCTGAACTTCACCTTTTCGATAATAAGCTTTTTGACTGTCTCCTGCACTTGAGACTGTGTGATATCTTTCTGGTGCGGGATCGCAACGACAATCTGAGTGATCCTTACAGGTTTGCAGTGATCAAAGTTCTCTTTGGTGCCGTAGTCGATCGTTACCTGTGTTTTGAGGTCCACACCGAAAGTCTCGGGATGTTCGAGCGCATAGGCATAGAGCATGTCACGTATCTCTCTGGCATAAGCCAGGGCAGTGGGCATATAGTCATCACGCTCTGCTGTCGCGTAGCCGAACATGATCCCCTGATCCCCCGCACCGATCTCCTCATCCTCTTTTTCCACACCCATGGTGATATCGGGGGATTGCTGGGAGACATAGACATGGATATCCGCTTCATCCGGGTAGAGCGTCTCTCCGTGTTCAAAGCCTTCGCTTTCGGGATATCCTATCTTCTGTAGTGCTTTTTTAGCAATATCCCGGTAGAAAGCATCACCGGTTTCAACCGAGGTTTTGACTTCACCTCCGATTATGATATGGTTTCCGCTCAAAAAAGTTTCTGTAGCCACTTTTGACTTCGGGGCCTGCTGAAGCAGAGTGTCTACAACGGTGTCTGCGATGATGTCGGCACATTTGTCGGGATGTCCTGCCGAAACGGTTTCTGATGTAAAAAGGTACATAGGTGTTTCCTGAGCTATATGAGATTTTTTCCTTCTTTCAAAAAATGAAATGTGTGAAAATATAGGATTATTTTAGCATAGATAAAAAAAAGAAGTTACCTCCGCCTGGTATCAAACCTATAGATATATGATGGCATGAGCATATAAATGACCAAAGAGATCGCATAGGCACTGCCCGAAACAATATCCCGGGAAGCGATATATTCGGATAACGAAATGCCTCTCAATCCCAATATCAATGTAAACTCGATACACAAGAGGAGACAAAGTGCTAAAAAGCCGATAGTCAGCCAGTCACGCAAAGAGAGCAGCAGATGTTTATTGACAAGGTATTTTGCAGTATACATGATGGCAATCAGCATAAAAGGCATCTCAAGCAGTTCTGCCCATTTCTCACCGATGGCAGGCACCAGAAAGATAACCCTGATTGTCCCCAAAATAAAGCCGACGGTGAAAACTACCATAAAATACAGCAGTGAAAGTTTTATTTTCTGCAGCATTGACCTGTCACAACCTCTTATGCTCCATTAACGGCTCATCCAGCCGGCTGCCAAAAACGCCATACTCGCCAATCCCCCGCCGATCAGGGCATAGGGCAGCTGTGTACGTACATGGTCGATATGGTTGCAGTCTGCTGCCATTGACGAGATGATGGTAGTATCAGAGATGGGAGAAGCGTGGTCTCCGAAGATCCCTCCGCTGATCACCGCTGCGATCACAAGCGGGATATGCAGGTCCAGTGTCGCACCCAGTGCCAGCCCGATGGGCATCATGATCGAGAAGGTTCCCCAGCTGGTTCCTGTCGAAAAAGCCGTCAGAGAAGCAACCCAGAAGATAAGCAGCGGCACGACAACAGCAGAGATATTTCCCTCCAGTAGGTGTGCAAGATATTGGGCGGTACCCAGGTCACCGATCACCTCGCCGATCAGCAGGGCAAAGACAAGGATGGTCGTCACAGGCAGCATATGGGCGATCCCCTCGAAGAGTCCGTCAAAGTATTTTTTATGGGTGATCGTCTTATTGGGCACAAAGAGCAGATAAAGAAAGAGCAGGGTGGTGATGACCGCGTAGTAGACCGAGGTGGAGCCTGAACCCTTGAAGATATCTCCCTCTCCGGTGATATAGAGTCCTACAGGTACCATCGCCACCATTACAATCACCGGCAGCAGCATGCCGTAGAGTGAGGGTTTGATCTCTTTGTGATTGTCAGGGGGGCGATAAATTTCAGGGAGGGCATGACGCATAGGTCCGATATTGATATTGAAAAATATCACGGCGAATACGATCACCAGTGTAAAGAGCGAATAGAAGTTATAAGGGATCGAATAGACCAGCAGAGAGATCGCATCGCCCGTAATCACCTGAGATTCGATCGCAGTGACGGTCAAACCAAGAAGCAGTGCTCCCCAGGCATTGAGCGGGATAAGCGAACAGATCGGTGCAGAGGTGGAGTCACAGATATAGGCGAGCTTTTCGCGGCTGATACCGTTCCTGTCACAAAGCGGTTTAGCTACGGTCCCTGCAACAAGCGAAGTGATGGATGACTCGATGAAGATCACCACGCCGACCACATAGGCAAGCAGCATGGCACCCCGGGGCGAGTCGATACGTTTGGATTTCTCACCCAGATAGACCACAAAACGTTCCACCGATCCCGAAATCGTAAGCAGCCGGATGATCGCACCGATAAAGAGCATAAAGAGCAGGGTTTTGACGATCCAGCCCTCGGCAAAAAGAGCGATCACACCATCCCACAGAGCCGTAAACGCTTTGGCGGGATTGTAGCCGTTCAGTACCAAAAATCCGGCAAAAATACCGCCCAGCAGAGAAACGATCACATCTTTTGTTATAATAGCCAGAATGATAGTCAGCAAGGGTATTGCGATTGAGATGATTCCATATTCCATTCAAGGATTATAACGAAATGAAGATATTGTTTACGCTGAGTTTTTTACTCATCACACTGATTCAAGCACAAACCGAACAACTTATCGTGGTCACGACAGAGAGCTGGTCTGCTGCAAAGGGGACCCTTCAGCGTTTTGAACGCAGCGGTCAGGAATGGAAAAAATCAGGCAGATCCATCCCCGTCATGCTCGGTAAGAACGGTCTTGGATGGGGGAGAGGACTTCACCGTGTCCCGGAAGATGCCAGGATCGTAAAAAAGGAGGGGGACGGCAAGGCCCCGGCCGGCATCTTCGAGCTTAGACAGGCATTTGGTTATGCCCCCTTCAAGACAGATTATCCCTATGAAGTCTATCGCGAGACCGATCATTGTGTCGATGATGTACACTCAAAAGACTACAACAAGATCGTGGACAGTACCAGGATCGACAGGGACTATCAAAGTTATGAAAAGATGAAGTTTTCCAAAGACTACTACAAATACGGTATCGTTGTCGATCATAACGGTATCGCCGATGGTGCAAAGTCGATCAAGGGTGAAGGATCCTGTATCTTTCTCCACATCAAGACTATACCGACAGCCGGCTGTACGGTGATGAAAGAAGCACAGATCAAAGAGATCATCAGGTGGTTGGACGAGAAGAAGAATCCTTTGTTGGTACAGGGTACGAAAGAGGTAGTAAAAGAACTGATGAAACATGAGCGTATCAGATAATGACCTGTGAAGAAAAACTGACCAAAGCCAAAGCCAAACTGATGCTGGAGCATCCGTATTTCGGGACACTCGCTTCAGCACTGAAGATCGAAGCAGACCCTGATCAGCTCACTTTCAAAAGTGACGGTATCACCGTCCGTCTCAACGAAGAGTATATCGGCAAGCTCAATGTCTCCGAAGTGGAGTTCATCCTCTCCAATGGTGCGATGCATGCGGTACTGGGGCATATGGAGAGACGCGGGGAGAGGGACAAGTGGCTCTGGCAGGAGGCATGTGACTTCACGGTCAATGCGATGCTGGCAAAAAACGGACTGCAGGTTCCCGAGTATGTCAATTATCAGCCCCAGTTCGAGGGGATGTATGCCGAGGAGATCTACTCACAGCTCAAAGAGGAGATGAAGTACGCTCCCGACACTAACCACGACTCCGGCAGTGATGCACAGGACCGGGAGGAGTCTCCCGAAAAGCAGACTGAAAGCAGGGAAGAAGAGAAACAGGAACCGCCAAACGAGCCAAAAACCGAAGAGGGTAAATCAGAGACTGCACAGGAAGAAGAGATCAGCCGGCAAGAGCTGGAAGCACTTGAGGAAGAGATCAAAGAACACTTTGAACAGATATTCAACAAGCTCAAGCGTCAGGATGCCCTGCCCAAAGACCTTCAGTTCGTGGTACCGGAGTACTTCTCGCACAAAGTGGATTGGCGCGAAGCCCTCTCCGCCTATATCGCATCTTACGCAAAGAGCAGTTACTCTTTTATGCCGCCCAATATGAAGTATCTCTATCGCGGTATCTGCCTGCCGAGCCTCAGCTCGGACCTGCTGCGTATCATTATCGCTATCGACACTTCGGGTTCCGTAGACAGAGAGCTGCTGGGAGCTTTTCTGGGTGAGGCGGAGTCGATCATGGAGGTTTATCCGAACTACGAGATCGATATCATCACGGCCGATACCAGGGTACACTCCCACAAAACCTACCTTCCCGGTGAAGCACTCTCCTATGAAGTGAGCGGAGGAGGGGGTACAGATTTCCGTTCGGTCTTTGATTACATTGGTCAGAACATTGGCTATCCGACAGCGCTTCTTTTCTTTACAGACGGACAGGGAATTTTCCCCAGTGAGGAACCAGACTATGATGTGATGTGGGTCATGCCTGAAGCCCTTGATGTTCCCTTTGGTGAAATTTTACTTTTAAAAAATGATTAATCTCTTCATTTACAAAGACAAGGTATAATATTCGAATTAAATGATATTTCAGGATTTAATATGCTTCAATTAGACGATAACCGTTCAAATTCATGTATGGCTCAATTCATTGCAATACTTTTTTTACCCTTGCTGCTTATGCTGGCTTTGGTTTTGGGATATATAGGGATGATCCCTTTAAAGGTAGAACTTCATACTCTCATCATCGTTGCAGTGATCTTTGTAACATTTGTGACTTTTATCAGACATAATGCCAACTATGCCGCATGTCACATGAGAGGAAGCTTCAGTCGTATGGAGGAGGCGTTGCAAAGTGCTCTCCGTGCCAATGCACTGACCATTATGGAGAAGACCAAATCCACGCTCAATGTCAAAGATTTTATCGTTGAATATTACAAGGATATCCGTAACGATAATTTTGCCAGAGTAGCGCCTTCTGTCTTTCCCATGCTCGGTATTTTGGGTACTTTTGTGGCTATTGCAATCTCTATGCCTGACTTTACAGTCAAAAACCTTGATGCGCTTGATCATGAAATATCGGTACTTCTTTCGGGCATCGGAACAGCATTCTATGCTTCTATCTACGGTATTTTTCTCTCCCTCCTCTGGATATATTTTGAAAAAAGCGGCAATTCAAAAGTAGATAAGAATATTTATGATCTTGAAAAGATTTATGACGGCAGGGTATGGAAAGAGAGTGAACTGATCAAACACAGACATATGCAGAGCGAACTGAAAGACCAGGAGATCGTGAAAACACTCAAAGAGACATTCAACATGGATTTTGTCAAAGAACTGAATGAACAGTATCTTAAAAGCTTTACGACGATCATCAATGAAACCAGTGCCAACTTTAATGATCTGACCGAGCATATGAAGAGTGCTTCTCAGCATTTAAGCCTGACACTTGATAAGGTTTATGTGAGAGAGGAGAATATCAATGCAGTCGACATCATGCAGGAGAACATCAAAAGCTTTAATGAAAGTGCAGAGACACTTCAGCGATCTATGAAACGCTTTGACAGTTCAGTGGATCATACCTTTGAAAAAATTGATTTCGAGCTTGGAGAAGCGGTGGAAAAACTCTCTGCGTTTGCCCGTATAGTCAGTGAACAGAACCAGCTTATCCTGGACAATATGGCGCTGTTGAAAGAGGGTAAATAGCAGTGTTCAGAAAAAAAAGCGTTGATGAAGGTTCAAACTTTTGGATATCGTATGCAGACCTGATGGCAGGGCTTTTATTTGTTTTTATCCTGTTTATCGGCGCGATTGTCTCCAAATCAATCATTCTCAAGACCAACCTGCATGAAAAAGAAGAGAAACTGGACCTGGTTTCAAAAAATCTGGAAGAGAAAGAGGGAAAACTTGAAGATATCAATATGAGCCTTTCCCGATATAAAACGCTTCTCAGTGAAAAAGAGATGCTTCTGTTTGAAAAAAAGAGGATGCTGGATGATAAAAACAAAGCGCTGAAACTCAGCAAACTTGAGATCGAAAAACTCAATGCGATGCTTTTGAAAACCAATACCCAAAAAGACAAACTGAATCAAAAGATCGTGATCGTTCAAAATATGCTCAACCAAAAAGAGGAAGCGATCAAAGATAAAAACAAAAAACTTGAAGCGTATGAGGGGAAGGTGATTGTCCTTTCCAATCAGCTTACACAGAGTAAAGAAAAGATCAATATGCAGGATGAGAAAATGCTCTCTCTTCTCAATGCACTGGATGAAAAAGAGACGAAATATGATGATCTCATTGTCAAACTGCAGGACCAGAAGGCCAAGATCAAGTCTCTTACCGGCATCAAGTTAAAAGTGATCGCCGCTCTAAAGGAAGAGTTGGGTGACAAGATCAATATCGATAAGGAGAGCGGATCGTTAAAGCTTGCATCCAACGTTCTTTTTGACAGAGGCAGCCATGAACTTAAAGAGGATTCCAAGGGTGAACTCAGAAAAGCATTTGAAGAGTATATCGGTACGCTGGTGACCAATCCCAAGATCACGCCGCATCTTGATAAAATCATTATCGAAGGGCATACAGACAGCGACGGAGGGTATCTTTACAACCTGGAACTTTCGCAGAAGCGTGCCTTTGCGGTAATGAACTACCTTCTCACCATCGATTTTGCAAAAAAATACAATATCAAGCCGCTTATGATCGCGTCGGGCAGAGCATACCTTGATGCGATCGAAGTGAACGGCGAGGAAGACAAAGAAGCATCAAGACGTATCGAGATCAAATTCAGGCTCAAAAACCAGGATGCCATGCAGGAGATCGAAAAGGTGCTGGATGCAGACTAAGTTCCGTATAGAGGATTTCAAGCCGAAACATTTGATAAAAGCGAATGAAACTTTGGATCAACACTTGAGGAGTTCGAAAGCCTATGTACAGACCAATGAAAAATATAAAGAGAAGGTTTTTCATAAGAGTTTTTGGGATAAGATTGTAGGATTGTTTAAAAAAGGATCATAGTAGAGATCGCCTTGTTTTTCCCGTTTGAAAACATAAAAAAGGAAGATAGATGGAGTTGATAACATCCCATCTTTTTGTCACCTATTTTTTTGTCATCACTACGGCTATTCTTATTTTTTTGGCCATCTCACATATCCTCTATCAAAAACATTCCCCCAGCAGTATGATCTCATGGCTGATTTCTGTCTTTTTTCTTCCCTATGTCGCCGTCCCTCTCTATTTTCTGCTTGGTACCCGTAAACGCGAAGGAAAAAAACAGAAGTCTTTTGTCACATTTGATAAAGCAGACCAGGAGCACCCCTATATCATCAAGGATATCAGACATTCCACGATTGAGATACTCAAAAAAAACGGTATGCCGCCTGCAACAAAAGCAAATCGGTACAGACTCATCACTTCTGATGTTGATGCTTATCAGTTATTGATAGAGCAGATAGAAGCTGCACAAAAAAGTATCAATATCTGTACCTACCTCTTTACCTATGATCAAACGACGGAAGTGATTTTAGAAAAGTTAAGCATGAAGGCCAAAGAGGGGATCAAAGTAAGGTTATTGTTTGATCTGGTAGGTTCATTTGGACCCTATCTGCACCAAAAACCTTTTCAAAAACTGAGAGAAGCGGGGGGAGAAGTAATCTTTTTTGTTCCGTTTCTTTCAAGACCTTTTCAAAGTTATGTCAATTTACGCAACCATAGAAAGATATACCTTTTCGATCACAACAGACTGCTTAGCGGGGGAATGAATCTCAGCAATGCATATTTGGGTAAAAAAGACGGGAGTAAACGCTGGAAAGATATCATGTATTATCTTGAAGGGCCGTCAGTGGTTCATTTCTATCATATCTTTATGAATGACTGGATGTATGCTACAGGAGAGACGCTTCTGTTTCAAACAGATATCAAAGAAAATTTTGACGGCAGAGATATCGTACAGGTTGTCCCTTCCGGGCCTGATATACCGAGAGATGCACTCTATGAAGCCATGTTGAGTGCGATTTATGAGTCCAAAGAACGGATATGGATCGTTACCCCTTATTTTGTACCTGATGAAAATATTTTAAAGGCTTTGATTATCGCACATCATAAAGGAGTGGATGTTAAGCTCATTACTCCTAAAAAATCTGATCATCTGATCGCAGATCTTGCAAGAAGTTCTTATATGAGAGAGCTTGGTGAAGCAGGTATCGATGTTGTTCTTTACGAAGAAAAGATGCTGCATGCCAAAGCTATTATATTTGACGCTTCAAGCGGTATGGTAGGTTCGGTCAATCTCGATAATCGCAGCCTCTTTTTCAACTATGAAGTGGTCACATTTGTCTATTCCCGTGAACGGATCACCCAAATAGAGCTATGGATGCGTGATTTGATGAAAAATGTTACAATAGGTTTAGCGCATCCGCCAAAAGTACGTGAAGCCATAGAAAATATTATGAAAGTATTTGCTCCTTTATTATAATGTTTGTACCCTCTGTCCTGCATCATCGTTCAAGCCGTTGTCATCAGCCGAACTCGTCTCTTCCCGCCTGTTTTACTATACTCTCC
Organism: Candidatus Sulfurovum profundilacunae; assembly: GCA_047689495.1. GTDB lineage: Bacteria > Campylobacterota > Campylobacteria > Campylobacterales > Sulfurovaceae > Sulfurovum > Sulfurovum profundilacunae. The sequence continues at coordinate 18,084 of JBEWPY010000006.1, forward strand.
TGGAACATTTATAAAAAGAATAAAAAACACCCGCACTTTAAACCTTTTATCCATGACCTTATGAAGGATATTCCTCTTGACCTCTGTTTATTGCAGGAGGCTGCTTTTTCTGACAATGAAGCTTTTGCAATCCCGGGTTTTACTTTTGATGCAGCTGCCAATATGGAAATAAGAAATATCTTTTACGGTGTCCTCACTGCCTGTTCGGTCCAACCCCTTAAAGCAAAAGCATATCTTTCAGAGGGGAAAGAGAGTGTTTTTGGACCGCATAAGAGTTTGCTGGAGAGTTACTATACTTTAAATAATGGTACCAAATTACTGGTATTGAATGTACATGCAATCAATTTCCGTGAAATCAACAGATACCACAGAGAGCTGGAACGTTTTCTGGTCAGGGTCAAAGACCATAAGGGCCCTATGATCATTGCAGGAGACTTTAATACATGGAATAAAACACGTTTGAAAAGACTTCACGAATTACGGGAAAAACTATCATTAATGATGGTGCCTTTTGAATCTAAGGAGAAAGTTAAGTCTTTTATGGGAAATCATCTTGATTTTATCTTTTACAGGGGACTGAAGCTAAAAAACTATGAAGTGATAGAGGAGTCTATGATCTCTGATCATAACCCTTTGATGGCCCAGTTTGAGATCGAGAGGTTTTAACATTATGAATTTGCTGCCGGAAAATTCTCCTAAACCCAAATTAATCCATGAAATATAGAATTAGTCACAAGCATTGGCTTCAAGGGCACTCCGGAAAATCATTGCCGAACCTATGGGTGCGACTCAAATTTTCCAAAGCACCCTTAAAACCAAGCCTTGTAGCTACTTCAAAAATTTCATGGATTAATTTGGGTTAAAGATAAAATGCGGTTTTGAGGTAGTTTTGGTTATCATTTCAAACTATAATAATAAATGAGTCTAATGAAACTGTTATATCCCCTGAATGTAAAAAATGAATTTGTCTTTAACACTTCTCCAAGAGATTTTACCGTTGAAGAGATACCGCTTTATGAGTTTTCCGGTGCAGGAGAGCATCTGATCCTGAAGATACGCAAAAAAGAACTGACAACATGGGAAATGGTCGATATTATTTCCGGATATGTTGGGATCAGAAGGAGGGATATCGGCTATGCCGGGCTCAAAGACAAGCATGCCATGACGATACAGTCTATCTCCCTGCCGGCGAGATTTGAAGAAAAACTCTCTGCTTTCGAACATCCCCAGATCAAAATTCTTAGCACAACCAGGCATCACAACAAAATCAGGGTAGGGCATCTCAAGGGAAACCGTTTTCAAATCCGTCTCAAAAAAGTCCTGGGCATACAAAAAGAGAAGCTTGATTCTGCATTGAAGTGGATCAAGTCAAATGGTGTTCCCAACTATTTTGGCAATCAGCGTTTCGGCACGGACGGCACCAACTGGATCGACGGACAGAAACTTCTGCGGGGAGACCTCAAAATCAGAGACAAAAAAACAAGAGAGTTTTTGATAGGCTCCTATCAATCCTATCTTTTCAACCGGTGGCTGTCAAAACGTATGGAGCTCAATCTTATGCTGGAAAAGTTTTCTGAGGAGGAGACAGAGCAGTTCATGAATCTTCCCGAAGGTTCTCTATCCGGTACGAAAGAGCAACCGAATTTCTTCAAGCTTCTTGAGGGAGATATCATGATGCATTATCCGTTTGGAAGGCTCTTTGAAGTGGAAGAGCTTGCAAATGAATCGGAACGCTTTTCTGCCAAAGATATTGCCCCTACCGGTTTGCTCCCAGGCAGTAAAACAAAAAGAGCCTCCGGAATAGCAAGGATCATTGAAGAAGAGTTTGATGAGGAGATGAAGGTTTATGGTTCCCGTCGTTATGCGTGGATACAGGTCACTGATATCAAACATAAGTATATCGATGAGAAAGCGCATTATGAACTGGGCTTTGTTCTTCCGAAAGGGTGTTATGCCACAAACGTACTGGATGTGCTTAGAGGTACACCTCTTACAGACTGAAAGAATTTGAGATTTTTATAAAGCTTTAAAATCCTGATCGGATAGGGCTACGATACGCCTTTCCATACGGTTAATCTCAGATACAAGTTCTTTAGATATATTTTCCATAGAAGCAAAATACTCTTTCGCCAGTTTTTTGGCATCATCGGTCACTTTTTTCTTTTTCCCGAAAATCTTTTTAAAAAACCCTTCTGACTCTGTTTCATAATAAATTTTATAAATGTTAAGATAAACATCATGCAGATCAAAATGCAGCTGCTCTATGGTTTCCATACACTCCATGGGGTTATTGTTCAGTGCATTGAGTTTTTGCGCTTCGGAATAGAACCATTTCCCAAATTGGCACTGTGTAGAATTTACCGGGATAGAGTCCTCATCTACCTTAAACCCGGAGATGAGCATCTTTGCACGCTGTACCCAGTTGATATGGGCGGCTTTTGCTGTACGCAAGTGATCCAATACATGATTTTTATCCATTTTTTCTTCCTTTATAAAAACAACTTATCGTTTATCATCAGATTATATATGAATCAAATTAAAATTTATTAAAAAAAATAAAATAAGCATATTTTTTGTTTAATTTTGGGAAGAGATCGCTCGGACTATTTTAAAATAAAATGATCCGAAGGCTTTAGGGCTGCTCTTTTTTTCTGCATATATCTGCGCCAAGCGCCGTAAGTTTACCTTCCAGGTTGTCATATCCCCTGTCCAGATGGTAGATGCGGTGTACATTGGTCGTACCTTCGGCTACCAAAGCGGCTAAAACCAGTGCAGAACTTGCCCTGAGATCCGTCGCCATGAGATCTGCGCCATTGAGGCTCTCTACCCCTTTGACGGCAGCTATATTTCCTTTGAGCCAAATGTCTGCACCCAAGCGATTCAGCTCACTGACATGCATAAAACGGTTTTCAAAAAGACGTTCCTCGATAATACTCTCACCTTTTGCCAAAACGGCCAATGCCATAAACTGCGCCTGCATATCAGTCGGGAAACCAGGGTATTCTAAGGTAGTCAGATTCACAGGCTGCAGTTCTTTTGCAGGGTAGATCGTGATACTCTCTTCATTTATATCAAATCTACATCCCATTGATTCCAGTTTATTGAGAGAAGCCCTGATATGTCTGGCATTTACTTTATTTAATGTGATACTTGAGTGTGTGATCGCTGCAGCACAAAGGTAGGTGCCTGCCTCAATACGATCGGGAATGATCTCTGTCTCTTGAAACTCAAGTGTTCTGCCGCCTGTACCCACAATGGTAAGTTCATCGGTACCAATACCCTCTATCTTTACTCCCGCTTTAGAGATCATTTCACATAACTGTTCAACCTCGGGCTCTCTAGCAGCATTTACGATCGTTGTTGTACCGTTTGCAAGCGCAGCTGCCATAACAATATTTTCAGTTCCTCCAACTGTAATCTTGTCAAATACAATCTTTGCACCATGTAGACCATTGGGCGCTTTGGCATGGACATATCCCCCCTTTATCTCAATATCTGCCCCCATAGCCTCTAACGCTTTAAGATGAAGATCGATCGGTCTTTGTCCGATTGCACAACCACCGGGTAAAGAAACATCACATGCTCCAAAACGTGCCAAAAGAGGCCCCAGCACCAAAATAGAAGCTCGCATTTTAGATACGATCTCATAAACAGCTTTTGTTGACTTTATGGAGCCATTATTGATTATTGCCGTTGTCTTTTGATGATTAACCATTGATCCAAGCATGGTTAACAGTTTGAGTAAAGTGCGTATATCGACTACATTTGGCAGATTGGTCAAAGTGACCTCTTTATCGCTCAGAATCGTTGCTGCTATGATAGGAAGCGCTGCATTTTTCGCCCCGCTTATTGTCACCTCTCCGGAAAGTTTTTTCCCACCCCTGATTTCAAGATAATCCATACTTCTTCTTTTATTTACTTTTATAGTCTGTAAGAATGATATTTTAACTTAAATTTGGTTAAGAAGAGGCTCAGTGCCCAAATTTATATATTATTTAATATATAAATTTGTTTATCATGATGCGCAGCAAAAATTAATATTTATAACTATTATTTAAACTCTCTATTAAGTAATATGAGATACGATATTATATAATATTTATCGTGAATACCACGAAATGCCGAGCGGAGGGATTACCGTGTCAAGTAGTTTAGACAGGCTTAAAGCGCTTAGTAGTAAATTGGAAGAAAAAAATAAAGCGAAAAAAAGTTTTGTAAATAGTGCTAAAACAGAAAAAAAGGCATCACAAAAGAATAAAAGAAATTCTGTAGAACTTTTATCCTCCGAAGTGAATAAAAATACAGAGAGCAGTTCTGTACGGGATGAGAATATCAGTCGCGTAAAAGAGCTTTATGAGAAACTTAATATTTCTGAAAAATCTCCGGACTTTGACTATATTTTTAGGTATAAAGCAATGAATTTGAGCGGTATAGGCTTGAAAGAAGATGATTTTGGCGAGGTACGCGAAGGAAAATACATTCAGATCATTGCCATTACCTATGAGCCGGATAAAAACGGCAAGAAAAAAGCAAAAAATATTTCTTTGGGCTATTTTGGCAAGGCAGAATCTCTGGAAGAGAAGCGTAAAAACGAGATCATCGAGTTTGTATTGCGGTGGCGCTATGAAAAAGCATTTCAGAATGTGGAGCACTACAAAGAACTCATCGCCAGGATAAAGAGACCTGATACTCTCTTTTAATCCTTGTTAAAAAGTGTTTTTATAATCTAAAATTTGCTACAATCTTTTCCTAAAATCACTTTAGGGCATCTCTGATAACCATGGATATTAGAGATGTCCTTTAGTTTCAAAAGGATAATAATGCACTTAGAACTAACCCCGGAAGCACTGCTGGGACAGCTTGGTTATTCTGTCAATGAACATACGCTGGAACAGATAAACAGAATTATCGCCAATACGGACGACTTTGAACATATCTCAAAACATATGATTACCTTTAACGATGTGCTGGCTGTAGAGAAAGGTTTTATCGCAATGTCAAATTCAAAAGACCACTTTAAAATCAAATGCCAGGAAGACCCGTCAGCAGATAACCTGACCGCTTTTACCGACATGGTAGAACACTGGGCTGACAAACACAAGATCGCTCTTGAAAAAGTTGAAGGTAAAAATACTTATTATATCCTCGGACATAAGTAAGCCTGTATGCCGTTTAGCACACTCAATGATGAGCAGCTAAGCGCTGCAAAGGCATCTCTGGGGCACAACCTGGTGATTGCTTCGGCAGGTACAGGAAAGACCTCTACCATTGTAGGCCGTATCGGACATCTGCTCAAATCCGGTGTCGATCCCTCCAAAATACTCCTTTTGACCTTTACCAACAAGGCCGCAGGGGAGATGCTCTCACGACTTGAACAGTATTTTCCCAAAAATGTTGTATCCAAAGTGGAATCCGGAACTTTTCATGCCGTAAGTTACAGATGGCTTAAAAAAATCTATCCGAACCTTGCACTTAAACAGCCCGGAGAACTCAAAACACTCTTTAGAAGCATCTACGAAAAACGCCGTTTCGAACGTATGCCCATCTCGGTACAGCCGTTCTCCTCCACCTATCTGTATGAGATGTACAGCCTTTATCAAAATGCTTCGCTGGAAACTTTTGATCTCTGGTTTTTGGAAAAGTATCCGGAGCATGAGAGTGTGATGGATGCCTACATGGGTATCGTAGAAGAGTTTGAAAGAGAAAAAAAGGAGTACGGGTTTGCCTCGTTCAACGACCTCCTGCTTCGCATGAGAGAGTACCTTGAAACCAACACTATGGGCTTTGAGGAGGTACTGGTTGATGAGTATCAGGATACCAATACACTGCAGGGAGCCCTGATCGATAATCTGAGACCCCGCTCGCTCTTCTGCGTTGGCGACTATGACCAGAGCATCTATGCCTTCAATGGAGCAAATATCGAGAACATCGGTACGTTTTCCAAACGCTATCAAGATTCTCAGGTCTATACGCTCAAAACAAACTATCGCTCTACCGCTCCGATCCTTTCGCTTGCCAACCGTGTGATCGAACGCAATGAACGCATCTATCCCAAGAGACTGGAAGTAGGCCGCAGAGGCAAGACGCATCCTCCCAGGCTTCTGATGTACAATGATCTCTTTGAACAGTATCAGTCGATCGCCCACTCCATCAAAACCACCCATGTCCCCAATGAGCAGATCGCGGTAATTTTCCGCAACAACTCCAGTGCGGACGGGATCGAAGCAAGCTTGAGAGAGTACGGAATCGCCTGTAAACGCAAGGGAGGGACAAGTTTTTTTGAGACCAAAGAGGTTAAATTCCTTCTTGATCTCCTCTCTCTGCAGGTCAATCCCAAGGATATGATGGCCTTTATCCATATCTTTGAGTACGCTTCAGGTGTCGGTTCTGCCCTTTCAAAAGAGTTCTTCCAGTGTTTTCATCACTTCGGGGAGGGAAGTGTAATGCAGGGGATATTGCAGCCGAAACGCTTTGAACTGCCCAGGCTCAACCCCAATAAAAATGTACAGCTGGGACTTTTTGATGACGATGCAGAGATAGGAAATGCAGCGAGATTTTCCCATTTGGGACTGGATAGAGAGATCATGGCACACCCGCTGCTTAAGCATCCGAAACTCACACAGGAGGGAGTAAAATTTTTTCAGGAGTTCTATCGGTATATAAACGATGCAGTGCAGATGCAGCGCCCGGCCCGGATCCTTGCCAAAGCGACACAATCCAAACTCTACGATAAAGTGGTCGATATCCTCTCCAACCAGCGTGCCAGGCTGAAATCAGGCGAAGTGGACCCTGACAAAAAAACACAGGCCAAAGAGCGTATCGAACGCAAAGCCAGACTATTGGGGGAACTAGCTGGACAATACAGTGATCTTGGTCGTTTTGTCAATTCAATGGTGCTCGGCGGCAACGAACTCAGTGAAGGCGAGGGAGTTAACCTGCTTACGGTCCATGCAAGCAAAGGACTGGAGTTCCCCGAGGTATATGTGGTTGACCTGGTAGACGGACGTTTTCCCAACAGGAGAATGATGAGTTCCATAGAGGAGGAGCGACGGCTCTTTTATGTAGCTGTCACGCGTGCCAAGGATAAGCTCTATCTTTCACTGGCAAAGTTTGACAAGATGAAAAAAGTGGATTATAAACCTTCACAGTTTTTGCATGAAGCCGGACTGATTAAAGGGGAGTTTGTAGAGGATAAAAAGTAATCCGGTCCCGGCCAAGCCGGTCCGGAAAAGATATTAAAGCGGTGTTACGTTCTCAGCCTGAGGACCTTTCTGCCCCTCACCGATCTCAAATGTCACTTCCTGACCTTCCTGAAGTGATACACGGCCGCCCTGCGGGTTATTGACCTGACGGAAGTGCACAAATACATCCGGCCCTCCGTTATCCTGCGCGATAAATCCGTAACCTTTTTCGTCGTTAAACCATTTTACTTTACCATTGACTAATTCTGCCATAGTTATACCTTTAAAAATTATTTGTTGAATCAAAACAGGGGAGTCTTTCGGGGTCCAGCATAGTCTAACATAACACATAAAACACGAAGGATGATCTCGAACCTCATCTTTCATCATCTTTATTATATCTTTTTTTCTTTTAATAAAGCGGAACTTTTTTATATGATTACGATATGATTTTGGCATTTGTATTATTTTGTTACAATTACGCAACTGAAGATAGGGAGAATATATGATGATTGATACCCATTGCCATCTGGATGATACACGCTATAATGAAGATCTTAACAGAGTCATCAGTCGTGCCAAAACAGAGGGAGTAGAGAAGTTTATCATCCCCGGAGCCGATCCTGAGAGTCTGCCGCGCGCAGTGGAGATCGCCGAACAGTATAAGGATGTCTATTTTGCCGTGGGGGTGCACCCCTATGATGCGGCAAACTATGACAGGGCTTCCCTGCTGCAGTATGCACAGCACCCTAAGTGTGTTGCGATCGGGGAATGCGGGCTGGACTACTATCGTCTTCCGGAAAGTGCAAAGGAGATCGAAACTGAGAAACAGCTGCAGAAAAAAGTCTTTATCGACCAGATAGAGTGGGCAAAGGAGCTGGATAAGCCGCTTATCGTGCATATCCGTGATGCCGGAGCCGATTCGCTGGAACTTTTGGAGAAATATGCCGGAGAGAGGGGAGGTGTACTCCACTGCTACAATGCCGATGAGCAGCTGCTCAAGCTCGAAAAAAAGAATTTCTATTATGGTATCGGAGGGGTACTTACTTTCAAAAATGCACGTAAGCTTATCCATGTTTTTCCAAAAATCCCGAAGGAGAGACTCCTGCTTGAGACCGATTCGCCATATCTCACGCCACACCCTCATCGGGGAGAGAGAAATGAACCTTCCTATACTACTTTGGTTGCAGAGAAGATCGCCGAACTCTCAGATCTCTCCAGGGAAGAGGTTGAAAAGATCACGACGCAAAACAGCGAAGCGCTGTTTTCTCTCTGATCGCTGTATTATTTCTTTATTCTAGCTTTATGACGGAACGCAAAGTATCGAGGGCAGTCTACAAACAGTACCGAAACAAGCTAGTATAAAGTCAAATAAAGAGATAATATTAACCACTATAACGCTGACGATACCGGGGTACCATGCGAAAAATATTTTCTTTTTTGACATTAACACTGTTTTTAGTTCTTACACCCTTCTTTAACGGCTGTTCTCAAAAAAAACCTTCGTACAAATCTACCAAATATACCAGTAAAGCCAGACATAAAGCAACGATGCGCTCCTATAAGGTAAACGGGAAACGTTATCATCCGACCTTTGTGGAAGTAGGACAGAAGATGCACGGTGTTGCAAGCTGGTACGGGCCGAATTTTCACGGTAAACAGACCAGTAATGGCGAATGGTACAATATGCACGGACAGACAGCGGCACATAAAACCTGGCCTATGGATACCATGGTAAGGGTGAAAAACCTTTACAACGGCGAGAGCACCGTTGTCCGTATCAATGACAGAGGACCTTTTGTAAAAGGGCGTATCATCGACTGTAGTTATACTGCAGGAAAACAGATAGGTCTGGATCGTACGGGAATTGCCAAAGTAGAGATACAGGTCGTCGGGTTTGCAGGGAACATTATTCCCGCAAAACTCATAAAAAAACAACAAAGAACACATACCCAGCAGCGCATAAGACTTTCGGATTTCGGCCTGCAGGTCGGTGCGTTCAGACGGCATGAGGGCGCAAAGATCTATCAACGGCAATACTCAAAACTTGACACACGTTACCAGACCATCATCAAACGTTTTGAGAATGTTGACGGAGCACCGCTTTACAGGGTGTGGGTCATGGGCTTCAGCTCCGAAGACGAAGCAAGAGACTATAAAGCCACATATCACCTCAGTGATGCGTTTATCATAAGGCAATAGGAGAAGAACAGATGGTAGAAATTACACGGGAAACAAAAGAGACTCAAATCTCAGTAAAAGTAAATCTTTACGGAAAAGGTGTTTCAAAGATCGATACCGGAGTAGGGTTCTTTGACCATATGCTGGAAGCATTTGCCAAACATGCACATATGGACCTGGAAGTGAAGTGTGCGGGAGATACGCATATTGATGATCATCACTCGGTAGAGGATGTGGGGATCGCACTGGGACAAGCGCTCCGCAAAGCCATCTATCCGGTACAAAGCATCGAACGTTACGGCAATGCGACGGTAGTGATGGATGAGGCGAGTGTCAGTTGTGACCTGGATGTCTCCAACCGTGCTTTTCTGGTTTTTGAGCTTCCGATCGGCGGAAAGGTCGGTACATTCGACGTAGAACTTGTTGAAGAGTTTTTCAGGGCGTTTGCCTTCAACCTGCCGTTAACCCTGCACCTGATCTACAATAGGGGTACAAACAAACATCATATTATTGAAGGAGCCTTTAAGGCACTTGCCGTTGCGCTTCGCAGGGCAGTAGCGATCAATGAAAATGCCGGTATCCCGAGTACAAAGGGGGTCCTGTGACTATCGAACTGATCGTGCTGGATGTGGACGGGACCATGACAGACAGTCATATTACCTACAGTGAAGCAGGAGATGAGATCAAGTCATTCAATGTAAAAGACGGTTTGGCAATCGCATCCTGGAGAAAACTGGGCAGACAGGTTGCGATCATCACAGGAAGACGTTCCCAAATCGTTGAAAGACGAGCCAAAGAACTTCGTATCGAGCATTTTTATCAAGGAGTACACAATAAAAGGGAAGTGCTGGAATCGCTTCTGGAGAAGCTTGACCTGACGATGGACAATGTTGCCGCGATAGGGGATGACCTTAATGACCTTGCAATGCTAAAGGCTGCCGCCATCTCGTTCGTACCCAGTGATGCCTCCTCTTATGTAGATCAGGAAGCCGATGTTATTCTTGCAAAAAAAGGCGGTGACGGAGCCGTTCGTGAAATGATTGAAAGGCTTATCGTCTCTGAGGGCCTGGAAGAGAATTATTTGAAATTATGGGCATAAGATTAGAAATGATACTGCCGATGATTGTCGGTTTGATCGCAGCAGCCACCTTTTTGGTAAAAATAGACACGCATAATTATAAAAAACAGAAATTGACCAAAGAGCTGGAATTTAACGAGACGACACTGGTGGAAGTAGATACTAACAGGACTTTGGGGTTAGCCCATTGTGATCACGGCCTTTACGAAAACAGTGTTTGGACCTTGTTGAAAGTGACCTATTATACAGATTCTATCGAGTATCTGAAAGCTGATAAAGCTACCTATCAGAAGGATATTGTCTATCTCGACGGCAATGTTACCCTTTACCAAAAAGGGGGATATCACTATGAAACGCAGCATGCTGTCTACCACAAGCAAAAAGAAGAGATAGAGATCACCTCTCCTTTTACTGCTGTCCTGGGAGAAAATATTATCAAGGGGGACTGGCTGCTCTATAAAGCAAGACAAAAAGAGGGGTTTGCCCGCAAGATCAATGCCGTGGTCTATACTAATGAAAAATAGTTGTATAATAACACATTTAAAAGGTTGATGATGAAACAATTATATCTATTACTTTTTTTCTCTTTTTCATTACTGTTATGCGCAGAAAAAGTCGAGATCACTTCCGATACCATGAAAGCAGAGGAGTTAAACAGAGAGGTCCGTTTTATTGGAAATGTTACGATCAAGCAGCACTCAAACTGGATACACAGTAATCAGGTCATAGTATACTTTGATGATCAAAATAAAACTAATAGATACGAAGCGATCGGTGCAGTAACTTTTGAATTTAAGCAGCAGAACCGTTTTTATAAAGGCAAGGCCGATAAAGTGATCTATGACCCGATACACTCTGTGTATAGATTAAGAGGCAATGCTTCACTAGATGATATTGTCAATAAACGTCATCTCAAAGGTAATCACATTACCCTGGATTTGACATCCGGGCTTGCAGAAGTCCAGGGAGACAAAAAGAAACCTGTTAAATTCATATTTGAATCGGGAAAAAACAAACAGTAAGCGAGGGAAAAGAGTGGAAGCACCAAGAATAGTAGAAGCAACATTTATCAAATCGGCACAAAGTATCCATGATTCTCTTCCTGAAGATATGAGCGAAGTAGTCTTTCTTGGCCGTTCCAATGTAGGGAAAAGCTCAACACTTAATCTGCTTACCCGTCGCAAGAATTTGGCAAAGAGTTCTTCCACCCCGGGGAAGACACAGCTGATAAATTTCTTTGAAACAGAATATAAATATAAAGAAGAGAGATATCCGGTACGTTTTGTAGACCTGCCCGGATTCGGATATGCAAAAGTGTCAAAGTCACTCAAAGAAGTATGGCAAAAGAACCTGGTTGAATTTATCAAGCAGCGAGTCTCTATACGTCTTTTCATACACCTCAGGGATGCACGTCATCCTCATGCTAAGATCGATGATGACGTAACGCAATATATTTCGGAGTTTATACGCCCTGACCAACGATACTTAACAGTGTTTACCAAGATCGACAAACTGAACCAAAAAGAGAGAAACAGACTCAAGAAAGATTTTCCAGAGTCTATCACACTTTCCAATCTGAAAAAAACAGGGGAGGAAAGAGTGCACAAAGAGATCCTTGCAACGATCTTTGACATCAAAGAGAATAGTGGAGAAGAGGGATGATAGAGTTGGTCAAAGCCAAACTGGACGATATTCCCCAGATGCAGTCTCTTGTAGCAAAAGAGGTAAAAGAGGGGGTGATACTCAATCGCAGCGAAGATGAAGTTGCAACCAATATCCGTTCTTATGTTTTGGCAAAAGAGGGAGAAAAGATCGTTGGGTATACAGCGCTTCATATTCACTCTAAACGTCTTGCCGAGATACGAAGTCTTATCATAGATGAAGCGTACCGTGGGCAGCATATAGGCCAGAGAATAGTGAAATTCACTCTGGGTGAAGCCAGAGCACTGGGAGTAGAAGAAGATGTACTGGTCCTGACTTATCTTCCGGGATTCTTTCAGCATCTGGGCTTTAAAGAGATCGATAAAGAGGTGATACCCGAGCATAAGATTTGGGCGGATTGTATCAAGTGTATTCATTTTCCGGTGTGTAATGAAGTGGCACTGATCTACAAGATATCATAAGTTTGTTTATGCGCAGAACAGCCCCCCAGAAAAGTTATCTGCCGCTTCTTGCTAAAACAGCGATAAGCCTCTTTATCATCATTTATCCGATGCTTATCTCTATCTATGTTTTTTTACCGCTTTTTATCGGCATCATGGGATACTTGTTGATCCTGGGGATACATAAGAGCAGAAAAGACTATATCCTGTTTTCCGTGATCTATTTTATCAACCTGGAAATCAACCTTTCTTTACCTTTTTTTCTGACGATCATCACTGCCCTTATTGTCTATATCCTTTTTTTTCATACACTGCTTCTTATCAGAAAATGCAAGATATGCGGATCTCTTGTTACCGTGCTTTTATTGGATTTTTTCTACCTGGGCGCTATCTTGGCCTATGATTTTATATTTCAAAGTTCGACGATTGTACTGGACAATATTTTACTCTATTCCCTGGTGATTGACCTTTTGGTGGTAGGTATACTATGAGATTTAAGATCATTCTTTTTATATTTATTGCTTTTTGGGGAGTCATGATAGCCAGGCTTTACCATGTAAGTATCAAGTCCAACTACTATTATGAAGAGCTTGCCAAAGAAAATATCGAACGTCAAGAGTTTATCAAACCGGTAAGAGGAGAGATCATAGATAGCAATGGAAACCTGCTTGCCATGAACCAGATGGGGTTCTCTGTCTCTATCGCACCCCACTTCAAAAGCAACGGCACGCATCTTGAAGAGATCACCGATACTTTAGTTGATATATTTCCCGATCTTAACAAAACTGTCATGCTCAAGGTCTATAACAAGTATAACTCTCCCTATAACCATAACTATATAAAAGTCGTTAACTTTATCCACTATCCCGAAATGATGGGAGCCTATCCGAAGCTCAGCCTCAATCCGAAACTAAAGATAGAAGCTGAAATGAGACGTTACTATCCCTACGGACAATATGCAGCGCATATTGTCGGCTATACAGGCAAGTCAAATCAAAAAGAAAATGCAAAAGACCCGGTTGTCAAAGAGGTGGGGAAGATAGGAAAAACCGGAATGGAGCGTCAGTACAATGATATCCTTCAGGGCAAACTGGGCCACATGGTAAGCAAAGTAACCGCAACCAACAAGGTGATAGAAGTACTCGAAAAAGTCCCTCCGGAAGATAACAGGAATATCCAGCTCAATATTGATATCAACCTGCAGACAATGCTGCATAAACGTTTCGGAGAAGATGCAGGTGTGGCGATTGTCATGCGTACAAATGGGGATATTCTTGCCGCAGTAAGCTATCCTTCCTTTGACCCAAACCTTTTTGTGGGCGGTATCAGTGTAAAAAAATGGCGGGCTTTACAGGAGAATGTGGACCGTCCATTTACCAATAAATATGTGCATGGTACCTACCCTCCGGGGTCAACCATTAAAATGGGCATGGCTCTAGCTTTTTCCAAAGCCAAAGAGAAAATTTTAGACCAAGATGAATACTGTTCGGGATATATTACGCTTGGAAGGCATAAACATAAGTTTAGATGCTGGTCCCGATGGGGGCACGGTAAAGTTGATCTTCAAAAGGCAATTAGAGAGAGTTGTGACGTTTTTTTCTATAACAAAAGTCTTAAAGTGGGGATCAATGCCATAGCAAAGCATCTCAGAGAGTTTGGGCTGGGTGTCAAGACCGGTGTGGATATGCCTAGAGAATTTTCAGGAGTCATACCGGATAAAGCATGGAAAAAGAGACGCTTTAATCAACCATGGTATATGGGGGAAACAGTCATTGCCTCTATCGGACAGGGGTATGATCTTGTCACACCGCTGCAGGTAAGCAGATATACCGCTCTTATGGCAACATCCAGGCTTGTTACACCAAAGATAGCAAAAGTGATTGATGGCAAAAAGGTAAAAAAAGAGAGCAAAAAAGTTGTCTTTGATCCAAAATATCACAAGATCATTAAAGAGGGCATGTATGATGTATGTAATCATAAAAAAGGTACGGCGTTTAAAACCTTAAGCAAACTGCCTGTTGTTGTTGCTGGTAAAACAGGTACCTCCCAGGTTGTATCCATTCCGCAGGCTACGAAAAAACGTCTCAAAGAAGAGGAGCTGGAGTATTACAGCAGGTCTCATGCCTGGATCACGACCTATGCCCCCTATGAGGATCCGCAATATGTCGTTACGGTCCTTGTGGAACATGGAGGGCATGGTGGAAGTACAGCAGGGCCGATCGCGGCGGATATCTACAAATGGCTCTATGAGAACGGATACTTTAAGAAATCCGTTGCAGATAAATTTTAAAACGTTTTATTTCATACTCTTATGCCATCGCTTGCCGCGGGGAGTGACAAAACTTACGAGATACTCTGAAGCGTATTGTTCAGGAAGAGCCCCAGTACGATCACCAGACTGATCCCAGCAGGCTTGCTGTAGAGTCTGTTGGCTGCGATAAAAACGAGCATCAGGGTCGCTACGACCATTGTGGAGACATCAAATGCGTATTTGCCAAGCTCGACACCAAGCGGGCTTACCAATGCAGCGGCTCCCAGTACCACTGTTGTGTTGGCAAGGTTTGAGCCGATGATGTTACCGATGGCCATCTCTACTTTGCCTTTGACCGCTGCCGATACCGAGACCACGAGTTCAGGGAGCGAAGTACCAAACGAGATCATGACGATACCGATCACCCATTCACTCACACCAAAACCTCTTGCGATATCCGAGGCACTGTCTACTGCAAAGTGTGCCCCTCCTGCCACAAACATAAAACCGATGAAGACCCAGGTGATCGCGGAGAACCAGGAAAACTCCTCTTTTGCAAGCTCATCCACCTCTTCGCTACCGATCCCTTTGGCATCCTGAAGCAGGAACATGACATAGGAGATCATCAGCAGTAGAAGCAGGGCGGCATCAAAACGGGAGATAAGCCCGTCTACGGCCATCAGCAAAAAGATCATGATAGGCATCAATGCCCAGATGCTGTCTTTGGCAAAAAAATCGCGATCAGGTTCAAACTGCCTGGCAACAAGAAAGATCGTCGCAAGCACCAGGGTGATATTGAGAATATTACTACCGATGACGTTGGAGATAGCGATCTCCGGATGGCCGTTACCGCTTGCAGCCATACTTGCTGCCATTTCAGGGAGACTTGTCCCCAACGCTACAAGCGTCGCGCCGATGACAAATTCGGAGATATTTAAATGGATAGCGATCTTCTCACTCTCTTCAACAATCTTGTCAGCACCCCAGATGAGCGTACCCATTGCGATAATAAATATCAAAAATTCCACGTTATCCCTTTCTACTCGACTGTTCTAACGATCAGACTCTTCGGCAAATCAAATTTCTCTATGATCTTCTGCTCTTTTATGCGCATCTCCCCGTTATCCGCTTCATGGTCAAAGCCCAGGAGATGAAGCAGGCCGTGTATAAAGAGCAAAGAGAGTTCATCCTGCTCTGTGTGGCTATAGGCAGAAGCATTCTCCCGGACAAAGGCTTCAGAGATCACGATGGAGCCCAGAGGCATACCCGGTATCTCCTGTTCTACGGGAAAACTCAGTACATCTGTTGGCTTATCTTTGTCTCTATAGGAAGCATTGAGTTTCCGGATGGTATCATTATCCGTAATGAGAAGTTCAATCGTAGCATCTGTCAGTGCTGATGCGATCTTCTCCAAAGCCTCGATATCTATCTCGATATCTGTCTGATTATCTAACTCTATCATGCTCGAAGTTTACCCAAATATTGGTAAAATACTTGCATATTTGTCCCCAAGGATCTTCCGTATGAATAATACTCCAAAAGCAGTGTGTATCATCTCCGGCGGTATGGATAGTGCACTTGCTGCCAAAATTGCCAAAGATGAAAGCTATGAGATCATTGCACTGCACTTTAATTACGGCCAGCGTACCCAAACAAAAGAACTTGATTCTTTCAGAAAGATCAAAGAGAGCCTTGGTGTGGTGGAATCCTATGAGATCAATCTGGATTTCTTTGAACAGATTGGTGCTTCGGCACTGACCAATAAGCGTATCGATGTGCCTACAGGGGGGATAGAAGAGGGGGTTCCTGTCACATATGTCCCTTTCCGCAACGGGATATTTCTCTCCATTGCCGCAGCTATCGCGGAAAAGCATGCTGCAAACGCACTCTTCATCGGCGTAGTGGAAGAGGACAGTTCCGGATATCCTGACTGTCGGGAAAGCTATATCCGGCAGATGCAAAATGCTATAAACCTTGGTACCAAAGAGGAGACAAACCTTGAGATCAAAATGCCTCTCGTGGCGCTGAGTAAAGCGCAGATCGTAGCAGAAGCGCTCAAGCGTAACGTACCGCTGGAGCATACATGGAGCTGCTACAAAAATGAAGAGAAGGCATGCGGGGTATGTGACAGCTGCAGATTGAGACTGAAGGGATTTGAAAAAGCAGGGGCCAAAGACCCTATTGCTTATGCCGATACCCCTTAATGCTGAAGATTCATTCCTTCTGCGATAAACTCAAACTCATACCGGTGATCAGGATAGACTTTTAATCCCTCTGAGACAAACTGATCTTTCGTGATCTGCCTGTCCCACAGTCTGTAACATAATGCTTTGAACCACTTTTTCTTCTCCGCACTCTCAAGCGTCATCTTTTGATAGTTCGGATTGTGTTTTGTACTATTGCCTATGCTGCTCAGCGTCTGATTGAACACCTCTTGCTTCTCTGCTTTAGATACCTGGTAAAGCGGGGTTCTCGGCGACACATCAGTCGAAATACTGCAGCCGCTCATCATAAAAAGAGCTGTGATTATCCCTGTCCGCCATACAAACTGCTTCATTTTTCTGCTCCTTTCTTTTGCTATCAAGTATAACACACTCCATGTTATATTCCTGTTTTGATACAACAGGATCAACAGGATATAGGCATCGCGGCCTGCCCTTTACAGAAGAACAAAACGTCCGGCTGTTCTGTCTTTTATTACCTTGTCATACCTGCCCATTACACCATTCATGGCAATATAAACGCCATCATCCGTAAGAAGTTGAATATATCCGATCGCCGAAGCAAGGTTGGCCGAAGCTTCGGAAGCATCTATAGAGTAGGGTATCATGGCACCGGTAAGGACGATACGCTTTTCCAGTTCGGCCTCTGCAAGATACCGGGCGGTAAGTTCCATCGTATCTGTGCCGTGGATCACGACAAAATCATCATATTCGCTCATGTTGATCGTAGCCAGAAGCTCCATCCTGTCATTTGTGGTTATATCCAGGCTATCTTTTCCTATCAGGTTCAAGACTTCAAATTCACACAGCCATTTTTCCATAAACGTTTCAAGGATACTCCCGTCTTTTACCACGTCTAATGAACCTTCTACAGGATTATATCGTTTGTTAAATGTCCCCCCGGTATTGATCACTGACAATTTTCTCATTTTCAACTTTCAAATAAAGGGCATCTTTAAAAACCCTATGCGGTCATAGCTTTGCAAGCTTCGTCTTAGGCAAGGCGCACCGACGCCGGCGATGCCAACGCATCGTTTAGGAGGTGCAATGCAGCATAAGGCGAAGCTTGCAAAGCCCGAAGGGAAGGCAAATTTGGGGCAATCTTCGGCGAGATATTT
>JBEWPY010000087.1:0-7470 GCA_047689495.1 Candidatus Sulfurovum profundilacunae
AGTGTATAATAAGGTGTATGCATTTTGTATTGGTTTTGTTGTTGAAGTTTTGTCTTTGTTTTGAGTGTCTGTTTTTAAGAGATTACCTATGTTCAAGGCAACTGGCTGCTTGAGATTTCCGCTGAGGAAAACCCAGTGTTAACGTAGGTAAAGGAGCTTGGCTTCTTTGCCGTTATTTTTATAGTAACATCCCTGCCTGTTGTTTTTTCGTGACAACGATATCCAGCTCATAGGGGTCGGAAAAAGCTTTTTTTTCATAGGCTTCAAGGGCATATCTGCCGATCATTGCCGCATTGTCCGAACAGTATTGAAGCGGTGCGACATGCAGTGTTTTGCCGAACTCATCACAGAGCTTTTGGTAGGCTTTCCTGATATATTTGTTGGCTGAGGCGCCTCCGACGATGGCAAAATCTTTGATCGCTTCATTTTTGAAAATCTTTTTACTCTTCTGAAGCAGATGAAGTTTGACAGCTTTTTGAAAACTGGCGGAAAGGTCACACTTGTCCTGTTCGCTCATGGCATCACTTCCGCCGAGTTTTTCTACTTCAAGTCTTACGGCGTTTTTAAGCCCGGAGAGGGAAAACGCGATCAGTTTGGAGTTGCGCATCGGTACCGGCAGGTCAAAACGATCTTCATCCCCTTTAAGCGCCAGTGTCTCTATGACCGGTCCTCCCGGATACCCCAATCCCATCATTTTGGCTACTTTGTCAAAGCTCTCCCCCACACTGTCATCGATACTGGTAGCCAGTATCTCCATACGTTCAAAACTCTCTACGCGGATGACTTGTGTATGTCCTCCGGAGATCAGCAGTACCAACAGGGGCAGGGTAGCCTCTTTTTCGATAAAAAGCGAGTAGATATGCCCCTTGAGGTGGTGTACGGCAATAAGGGGGATCTCTTCCAGACTTGCCAGTGTTTTGGCCATTGCCATTCCCTCCAGCAGCGTCACGCCCAGGCCGGGCTGATTGGTCACGGCTACGGCTTTGAGTTTGTCAAAATAGGGTTTGGTCTCCTCTAAGAGCTTTGGCAGCGTGACTGCATGCAGTCTGGAAGCGAGTTCGGGAACCACGCCGCCATAACAGGCGTGTTCTGCTTCCTGGGATATTTTTTTGTGATAGATGACCTTTCTGGTCTCTATGTCGGTGATCGCTATCGAGCTGTCGTCGCAGCTGCTTTCAATAGAAAGGATCATAAATGTTCCTTTCTTTTATTTAACTGTAGGTCGGGGTGCCCCCACCCCGACATTTCTATGATTGGTTGTGATTGGGTTGTCGGGGTGAGGGCACCCCGACCTACGGTTTCATCTCTTCTCATTATTTCTCCATCACTAAACTCTCTATCCATTCCCACTTGCCGTAGCCGCTGTCTTCATTGATATGGCCTGCATTTTCAATGACGTTCAGCGGTATATCATAATGGGCTGCGATCTCTTCAGCCTCTTCTACACTGACCCACGGATCATTATCGGAGACGATCATCCGTACCTTTTTGGCATAGAGTTTTGCAGGCATCGGTGCGGGGAAAAAGGTTTTGATCGTCTTCTCTTCGGTCTTCAGGCTGGGAGGCGAGACCATAAAGAGTCTCTCCACACGCTGCATCGTATCCTCTTCACAAAGCCAGAACCAGAGAGTATTTGCCAGTGAGTGGCAGATGACGGTATCGGGTTTGAACTCTTCCAGTATCTGCTTTACCTGTTTGACCCATCTGTTCTTACTGGGAAAGTGGCAATTGTCCAGAAGCGGGAAAGAGACAGTTCCATAGTCTCTGGCAATTTCTGCAGCCAGTTCTGCCTGCCAGTGCGGGGTATCGCTGCCTCCCCAGCCGTGCAAGATAAGGACTTTCATCGGAAGTCCTTATCTTGAGCGAGGAGATTTGCTTCGCAAAAGTGAATAGTAAACAGTGAATAGTGAATAGTGTTGGTATGCGAACTTTGTTCGCTTTTATTTCTGAACGCTGAACGCTGAACGCTGAACACTTTGTTGTACATAGTCTCTTACCTCTCTGTCTATTGCGATAATCTCATCGATATTTTTGGCCCTGACATTTTCAAATTTTTGATAGGCATCCAGTACTATTTCGCTCATTCCGAAGAAGGTACACTTTTCATGTTTGAAGGCTTCTATCGCCTCTTCATTGGCTGCGTTGACCACTACGCCCAGATGCGGATTTTCCAGAAGCTGTTTTTTGATTTGCCAGATCGGATAGCGTGACGCTTCGATGGGAAGAAACTCCACCGCACCCATCGCCAGAAGATCGGTTGGTGGAAGGACCGGTTCATGCACTTCGCCAAGCAGGGCAAATGCGATAGGCAGCTTCATATCCGCGCCTGCAAAATGTGCCGTTGTAGACCCGTCTTTGAATTCAGCCAAAGCATGGATGATCGACTTCTTTTCGATCAATGCATCGATATCGGTCGTATCAAAGAGCCATTTGGCTTCAAGCAGTTCGAAAAGTTTGTTCGTCATGGTTGCCGAATCTATGGTGATCTTATCTCCCATCGACCAGTTGGGGTGTCTGAGTGCATCGGCAAAACCTGCCTTTTGCATCTTTTTTATTTCCCACTCCCTGAAGGCCCCGCCACTTGCAGTGATATAGAGTCTGGAGAAGGGATGGCTATTCATCAGATACCAGAGCCCGAAGTGTTCAGAGTCAATCGGTGTGATGAGAGACATATCGATAAACTCGCCGGCGACGACCAGCGATTCTTTATTGGCAAGCGCTACCCTCTTGCCAAGTGACGTTGCTTTGAGTGTAGGGGCAAGCCCTGTATATCCCACAAGCGCATTGACAACCGTATCGCTTTGAGACTCCTCGATCATCTGCAAGATCGCTTCACCGCCCGCCCGTACATCAGGATGGTTGACCTTATGCCTGTCGGCCTTATTGGCAATGACGACTGCTTTGGGATGATGTTCAGCAATCTGTTTATTGAGCAGGTCGATATTGTTTCCCGCTACAAGGGCTTCGATAGCAATATTGTAACGTTTGGCAATGATCAGTGTGTTGACCCCTATGGAGCCTGTTGAGCCGAGGAGGACAATACTTTGCATTTAGATCAATGCCCTTAAAGCGATCAGCATGATGATCGCACCAAAGAGGTATCCGTCGATCCGGTCAAGCACACCGCCATGTCCGGGCAGGATATCTCCGGAGTCTTTGACTCCTGCTTCACGCTTGAGGTAAGACTCAAAAAGATCACCAAAGACCGAGGAAGCTGAGGTCAGCAGCGTTACGACGAATGCGATCCAAAACGGTACAACATTGGTCCCGAGAATACTCCCGATCACTGTTGCAAAAAAGATACCGCCATAGACCCCTTCGAGTGTCTTGTTCGGCGAAGTATCTGAAAACGTTGTCTTTCCTATTGCTTTGCCGGTAAAGTAAGCGCCTATGTCAGTCAGGGCGATCGTTACAACCAGCCACAACATTGTCATAATGCCGAAATCCCGGTAGAGCATCAGGATAAAAAGCATTCCGCTCACGGGATAGAGAAACGGGAGGATCAATCTCTTGTCAAAATTATGAAAATAGGCGATAGAGGCACCGAATATCACAGCGACAAAGAAGAAAAGGTCATCAGGATTCGGGTAGAAGTAGGCTACCACCCAGATAAAGAGTGCCCAGAAATAGGCGGCATTGGACTTGAGTTCAAAGAGCCTCATTGCTTCAACAAAAGCAAAGATATAGATGGCACCTAAAAATGCCCAGGTAAGAAAAAAGTTGTCAATCAGGCCGATGAGACCGACCAGTGCGACAAGTCCTGCGCCGGTAACCCAGCGTTTTTGATATTGTGTTAAGTTTTCCAGCATATATTGTTCCTGATGTAGTGATAGGAGTTATTATATCAAATGGTGAGTTACAGGCGGCTATAGTGGGATTTTTTCATGAATAAAAAACGTTACTTTGACAGGATATACCTTTGCCTCTGAATGTTAAACGTTCAGTGACACATCAAAATATGAAGAGGTTTACACTCTTATCTCCACACCTTCTTTGGTGACACGTATCGTATCGTATTTGTTGTAGAGAACATTGGAGCCCTCTTGTACTTTGACAAATTTTCGTTTGGTATAGTCTACCTCATAGTCCCCGGGATTTTTGACTGAGAAGTCCACACAGAGTTTGGCGGCAGCTTTGATGACCGACTCCGGGAGAGTTTGTTTATCGGTACGGATAATGACATGGGAAGAGGGGATATCCCGCATGTGCATCCAGACATCATTGGCTTTAGCAAGTTCGAGCAGTTTCTGGTTTTCGCTGCTGTTGCGCCCGACCAGTACTTTGTAGTCTTCGATCCAGAAGAGCTCTCCCTCTTTGAGTTTCTCTCTTTTGCGCAGGGATTTGGCGCGTTTGGGTACGAGAAGTTCCAGTTCATAAGGGGTGCCGGCCTGCTCCAGGGCATAGTAGATATTTTCGTAGAACGCTTTTTTGCTCTCCAGGTTGTCCTTTTCGATATGGATGTTTTTGGCCTTGTTTCTGGCACGCTTGGAGAGATTGAAGTAGTGGTCGGAAAGACGGTTGATTTTCACATCCTTTGGAAAGGGGATAGAGATTTCGTTGCCTTCAAAATCATAGGTTTCCAGTTTTTTATCGTAGGGTTTGATCTGGTAGAGGTTGGAGAGGATGAGGTTCGCATAGTTGGCGTATTGGGCTGCTTCGGCTTCCAGCTGCGTTTCATTTGGGAGTTTATTGATGAGCTGTTCGAACTTCCTGATCTTTTTATGTGTATTGGTCAGTTTCTGTTTCTTCAGCTCGGAGAGTTTTCGAGATTGTACTTTTTCATATGTCTCTTCCAGAAACGTATCTACATCACTGAGCTCGCCATGTTCCTCTTTTGGTTCATATGGAGGTATCGCAAGCAGTTCAACCCCGGGACGGATCACGCGAAATGAACTGTCTGCATCAATGTGCCGAAGCGCTTCAATGATGATACCGTTTTCATCCAGCAGGATCGCATTGGTGTTTTTCCCCGTAAACTCCAACTGCAGCAGTGCCACCTTGTCTTTATAGGAGCTTTTGGGTGCGACTTTGATACGAAGGATACGGTCGTTTCCCGGTACTTCCACAGAGAGGAGTCTGCCTGCGGCAAGCAGTGAGTGAAGCAGGGTGTCAAAGGGTGCGTTATATCCCTGCATCGGCCTCTGGGAAGGGGCTTTGTAGATGAAGCTGTGCCCTCTTGTCATATTGAAAAAGTAGCTGTTGTTTTTGTCAAAAACAAGCTCCAGAGTGTTGTCCTCTACACGTCTTGCACGAGAGATAAATGTAAACGCATTCAGTCGTTTGGCAATGGCTTTCAGTTCGTAGAGCTTCATGGTGTACTGCCTTATGTCACGCTCGTTCCCACTCGGGGAGAGTGGGAACGAGGGATAAAATTATGGTGAAATTCTAACATAAAAAAATTTCGATATAATTCGCGTAAATTTAACTTATAGACTATAATGATGGCAGTAGTAAAACAGTGCAACCAGTTGCACAAGCCAACTGCTGAAGTTAACCCAGTGTTAACAATCTCTTGCAAAGAAGTTGCCTGAATGGCAAGTTTTTGCAAGAGACAAGTTGGTGTTCTACTCTGTCCATCCGTAAGGATAATTAATGGCACAGACTATTACGGAGAAGATCTTTTCAGAGCATGCGGGACGTGCAGTAAAAGCTGGAGAGATCGTAAGAGTGGATATCGATATGATCATCGGCAATGATATCACCACACCGATCTCTATCAAAGCGTTTGAAGAGAGCGGGGCAGAGAAATTGGCAAGGCCGGATAATTTCTGTATCGTCATGGATCATTATATCCCGGCAAAAGATATCGCTTCGGCAAACCAGGCGAAAATTTCAAGAGATTTTGCCTACAAGCATGACTTGAAGTACTTCTTTGACGAGAAGGATATGGGAATCGAGCATGCATTGCTTCCGGAGAAGGGGCTTGTGGTTCCCGGTGATGTGATCATCGGTGCGGATTCTCACACCTGTACACACGGGGCGCTTTGTGCATTCAGTACCGGTATGGGAAGTACGGACCTGGCCTTCGGTATGATCACGGGAGGTAGCTGGTTCAAGGTGCCTGAGACGATCAAAGTAGAGTTGACAGGGAAACCGGGAAAACATATCTACGGGAAAGATATCATCCTTGAACTGATCCGTATGATCGGTGTGGACGGCGCGCTCTATAAGGCGATCGAGTTTACCGGCGAAGCAGTACAGTATCTTGGGATGGCGGACAGATTCTCTATCTCAAATATGGTGATCGAAGCGGGTGCGAAGAACGGCGTCTTTGCCGTGGATGAGGTGACACTGAAGTACCTTGAAGAGAGAAAAGAAGAGAACGGCGGACTGAGAGCAGAGCCGAAGATCCACTACGCCGATGAGGATGCAGCGTATTGCCAGGCGATTACGATCGATACGGCTGCACTCTCTCCGGTGATCGCCTATCCGTTCCTCCCGGAAAACGGCAAGCCGGTCGAGACCGCGGTAGCCGATGATATCAAGATCGATCAGGTCATGATCGGTTCCTGTACGAACGGACGTATCGAAGACCTCAGGGTAGCGGCAAAGATCATGAAGGGCAAAAGAGTGGCGAAGCATACGCGTATGATCGTAACTCCGGGAACGCAGAAAATCCTGCTTCAGGCACAGCATGAAGGACTCATGGATATCCTTATCGAAGCGGGTGCGGTCGTCTCCAACCCGACATGCGGAGCCTGTCTTGGAGGGTATATGGGTATCCTGGGCGACGGAGAACGATGTGTGGCAACGACCAACCGTAACTTCGTGGGCCGTATGGGTGCAAGAACCTCCGAGATTTATCTGGCAAACTCGGCAGTCGCGGCTGCATCAGCGATCGCCGGCAAGATCGTAGATCCACGCGATGAGAACCGTTAAGCAAACGTGAACTGCTTCACGTTTGTAGGTTCGAAACCGGAGCGGTGGAGCAAAGCGACCCGCGAAGGCAAAACCGTTAAGCAAACGTGAACTGTGAGAATCGTTAAATGAACGATAACAGTTTATCGTTCATAGATTCGAAACCGGAGCGGTCGGAATGAAATGAAGCCGCGAAGGAAGTTTGCAGGTTCGAAACAGGTGATGTTATGAATAAACCAAAGTTCTCTTATCTTTTTCCAAAGAAGAAGACCGAACAGGACCTTCCTACCAAAACCGCCAAAAAAGCGATTTTGGTACTCTTTACACTTTTTCTTATTCTCTATATCGAGTATAAGCCTTATTCAACGATCACTCATCAGATCACAAACCTTACAGAGTATCTCTTTGCTATCTACCACTTTATCATCAACCAGACACTGGGAATCGTACATGAAGGCGGACATGGAGTCTGCTATATCCTGCCCTGTCCGAAATTTGTGATGATAAGTATGGGTACGATCTTTCAGTGGCTATTCCCGCTTGGCATTGCATACTATTATAGTCAACCCTGAAAAACCCATTTCAAACCCACAAGTCAATTCTACTATCTCT
>JBEWPY010000088.1:0-7426 GCA_047689495.1 Candidatus Sulfurovum profundilacunae
GATTGCCTATGCGGGGTAAAAAAGATTTGACTGTTTAGTTGGTGCCGTAATATGTGATTGTTTTTTATCTATTTTTTTAAAAGCAATCCCTATTAAACAAATTTTTATAATAAGTGATATTGATACTTTATCGCAAAAATAAAAATCTGCTGCATGAGGACGATGAGAAACACCGCTTATCACAGAGGCTGTTTCATAGCCCCAGATAGTTTCTGATCTCATCCACTCTTGAAGTCTGCTCCCAGGTAAAATCTTTATCCTCTCTGCCAAAGTGGCCATAGGCAGCCGTTTTTTTGTAGATCGGCCTGAGGAGGTCGAGTTCATCCATGATTCCCTTGGGAGTGAGGTCAAACAGTGCTTTAACACATTCGGTGATCTTGATCTCTTCTACTGCTGCTGTACCGTGGGTATTGACATAGATAGAGACAGGTGCGGCAACACCGATCGCATACGCGATCTGGATCGTTGCTTTTTCGCATGCGCCTGATGCAACCAGGTTTTTGGCTACATACCTTGCTGCATAGGCTGCAGAACGGTCTACTTTGGTTGGATCTTTACCGCTGAATGCTCCGCCGCCGTGAGGACAGGATCCACCGTACGTATCTACGATGATTTTACGCCCGGTAAGACCTGCATCTCCCTGCGGTCCACCGATCACAAAGCGTCCTGTCGGATTGATATGATAAGTAATATCATCACTCATTAACTCACGTGGTATCACAGGCTTGATCACTTCTTCAAGTACTGCTTTTTGTACCTGTTCAAGTGAAACATTATCATGATGCTGCGTAGAGATAACGACCGTATCTATTGCAACAGGTTCGTGATTGACATACTTCACAGAGACCTGTGCTTTACCGTCAGGACGCAGGAAAGGTACGGTACCGTTTTTTCTTACTTCCGCCAGTTTGGCCGTCAGTTTATGGGCCAGCGAGATAGGAAGCGGCATCAGCTCCGGTGTCTCTTTGCAGGCATATCCGAACATCAATCCCTGATCTCCCGCACCGATCTCACCACAGGATTTATCCACACCCTGATTAATATCAGGACTTTGCTCACCGACGCCATTCAGTACACCGGCACTTCTATAATCAAAGCCGTAACTTGCATCGGTATAACCGATCTCTCTTACCACTTCCCTTGCAATCTCCTGCATCGGTGCATATGCCATAGTCTTCAATTCACCCGCAATCACACAAAAACCATTGCTCAGTAGCGTCTCACATGCAACCCTTGCATTTTTATCATGCTCGATGATATAATCCAGTATCGCATCGGAGATCTGGTCAGCCATTTTATCCGGGTGACCTTCAGTTACTGACTCACTTGTAAAAATATATTCGTTCATCATACTCCTTCTTCCTGATATCAAGTCAAAATTGTTATCAATTCATCTCACTAAAGCTTCAGCTAAAGCTTCAGGGAACATTTTGTTATTGTCCACTGTCACTGAACTTATAAGAAGATTTTCAAAACCCTCTTATAAATCCAATATTCTTTTGGTGCGTTGGAATACGCACCCTACAGAAAAAAAGTTTTTCAAAAAAAGCATACCGCAATTCCTAATTCCTCCTTCGTGGCTTCACTTCGTTCCGACCACTTTGGTTCCGTCACTATAATCGTGAAACTATTCACGATTATTTAACGCTCCTCATCCTGATCCTTCACTGATCCTTGCTGCCAGTTGTTCCGGCAAAAGTCCCAGACTCTCCTCCACCAACTTGCTACTTCCGTGGGTAATGAAGGCATCATCATACTCAAAAGTAGTTAAAGAAACATCAGTAACGTTCTCTTCATTTAAAAATTCCAACAAGGCAGAGCCGACTCCGCCTTGCGCTGCAGAATCGGAAAAGACATACCACTTCTTGTACTCACCGCTTAGTTTTGAAAGCATCTCTGTATCAAGCGGTTTCACAAAGCGCAAGTCCAGCACACCTGCCTTCTGTTCCAGTTTTTCAGCAGTCAGCATGGCACGTCCCACACCGTTCCCGTATCCAATGAGGAGTATATCTTCCCCTTCCTGGAGCAGCACCGACTTTCCGAGTTCATAAGGTTCACAGTTACAGTCTGCTGCTAGAAATGCCCCTCTGGGGTATCTGAATGCACATGGGCGGTTATACTCTTTGGCAAAGGCCATGACCGCTTTCATACTGTTCTCATTATACGGTGCCAGAAGCGTCATATTCGGAATCGCCCTGAGGTAGCTGAGATCAAAAGCTCCCTGATGAGTCTCTCCGTCTTCTCCGACGATCCCGGCCCTGTCTATCGCAAAGGCAACACCGATATCCATCAGGCAGATATCATGGATCACCTGATCATATCCGCGCTGCAAAAAGGTAGAGTAGATCGTACAGAACGGTTTAAATCCCTCCTTTGCCAACGGTCCCATCGAGGTGACCGCATGCTGCTCTGCAATGGCAACATCCCAGAAACGGTCGGGATACTTCTCAATCGCTGCTTTAAGGCCTGTACCGCTTGGCATCGCTGCCGTGACCCCCACCAGTTTATCATCTTCATCTGCCATCTCTACCAATGTTTCACTGTATATCTGCGTTGCTGATTTGGCACTGCTTTTTTTGGATGCTTTCCCCGTCTCCAGGTCAAAAGCGCTTACACCATGCCAGTGCTCTTTTGTACCTTCAGCGATCTCATATCCTTTGCCTTTCGTGGTCTGAGCATGTATGATCACCGGTTTAGCCAGTTTTTTGGCAACTTCCATCGTTTCAATCAGTGTTTCGATATCGTGCCCGTCAACAGGCCCTATATACTCGATGCCCATCTCCTCAAACATGATCCCCGGTGTGATCAGTTTAAACGATTCTTCAAAACGTTTTGCCATATAGGTTGCGCCTTCAGGCAGGTGATCAAGTGCTTTTTCTACCCTGTTTTTAAACTTCTGGTAGAATGAGCCTGCCATCGTTTGAGAAAGCAGTTTGCTGACAGCACCGATCGGTTTGGCAATGCTCATCTCGTTGTCATTAAGGATAATCACAATCGGGTACTTTCTATCTCCCAGTTCATTGAGCGCTTCATAGACCATCCCTGCACTCATACTTCCATCTCCGATAAACGCTACAGGGATACGGTCTTCCCCTTTCAATGCAATCGCCTTAGCCGCCCCTACAGCGAGGGAGATGGAAGTAGAGCTATGCCCGGCTACATAATAGTCACAAGAAGACTCTGTGGGCTTCGTGTACCCGCTGATGCCTCCAAAAGTACGCAGGGTATCGAAGCTCTCCCAACGATCTGTTAAAAGTTTATGCGCATAGGCTTGATGGCTCACATCAAAAATGAAGGGATCTTTCTTGACATCAAAGACTTTGTGCATTGCAATAATCAAATCAGTAGCACCCATCGTTGAACTAAGATGACCGCCATTTTTACTTACAGTGTACAGTATCTTCTCTCTAATCTCATCAGCCAGTGTTTGCAGCTCTTCTATTGTATGGTTTTTGATATCCATTTCAACTCTTTCTATACGCATTGATGATTTTTTTGGCAAATGTGATATGTGACTCATCATAACCGAGGCCCATCTCATCCGCTATATTTTTCAATGCTTTTTTGCTTACTTTCTTCTGTTTACTTGAATCGGCCGGCCGCTTCAAAAATGCATCCAAAACAAAAGGCTCTGTCACTACACTCCCTTTGCCGACGACTTCAGCTCTTTTCATTTTATGCAATGACCTCGGAAAACTGCTGGAAAAATATAGAGTTTTGCTCCTCTGTCCCCACAGTGATACGAATCGCATTCATCCCGTATGATGCGAGGTCGCGAATGATCACTCCGCGTCTCAGCAGTGCCTCTGCAATCGTACTTGAATGGTATTGCTCATCAAAAAGATAGGTGATAAAGTTTGTATAGCTGTCAATATACCTGAATCCATGCGAGATGGCAAACTGTTCATAACGTTTGATCTGCTCCTGATGCAGCGCAATACTCTCTTCTACAAATCTTTCATCCTTGCCTGCCTCAATCGCTGCAAGCAATGAAAGTGTCGTAATATTAAACGGCGGACGCATTTTGTAAAGCTCTTTGATCACTTCCGGCCGGGCGATACCGTACCCTACTCGCATTCCTCCGAGACCGTAGGCTTTGGAGAATGTACCAAGGTAGATCGCATTCTCATAGCGTAAGAGGTCTTTGGGCGTGATACGGTATTTTTCATCTTTGGCTGCAGCATACTCCATATAGGCACCGTCCACTACGATCAGCGTATCTTCATCCATCGCTTCAATCATTTTGACGACATCCTCTCTGCATGTCGCATCTCCGGTCGGGTTGTTCGGTGTACAGATATAGACCACTTCGGGTTTATACATATGATAGGCTTCCATAAACTCATCAAACCGATGCTCATAGCTCGATGTTTTATAGACCTTTGCACCCATCTGTCTGGCATAGATCTCATACATTGCAAAGGTCACTCCGCTCATGAGGACCGAAGCGTTTTCATCCAATACCGCACGGGAGACAAACTCCAGTACCTGGTCACTTCCCGCACCGATAATGATATTTTCATCCCCGACATCGAATTTCCCGGAAAGGGCGGCCTTGAGTTCAAACATACTGTCATCAGGGTAAAGGTAGGCTTTATGTGCATTCGCGGCGATCGCTTCAGCGACCTTTGGGCTTACCCCTTTTGGGTTTTCATTGGACGCAAGCTTCACCACATCTTTAGGAGCAATGCCATATTCACGTACCACCAATTCGATAGGCTTGCCCGCCTCATAGGTTTTAATCTCTTTCAATGCTTTGTTAAACCGTATATTCATCTTCTGCTTCTTCTCTCAAATTTTAAATGTCATCCGCTTCACGCACATAGGAACCCAGTACCTTGATCACATTGGCATGTTTTTCCAGGACCGGCTTGATCTTTTCATCATCTCTGTGTCCTAAAAACTCGATGAAAAAGATCGATTTTCCCTCTACAATATGTGACTTGATCTTGGTAAGGTTGATATTCGATCTCTCAAAATCATTGAGGAAATTCACCAAAGATCCGGGAGTATTGTCAAGTTTGACCAAAAGTGAAGTTTTGTCATCCCCTGATGGCAGGCTATCAAAGGTTGATATGACAAAAAAACGTGTCCGGTTACTTGTATCGTCTTCTATATTGTCAAAACGGATCGGAAGGTTATTGATCTTCGCCGCAACCGAAGGGCAGACCGCTGCCGCATTCTTATCTTTCGTTGCAAGTTTGGCAGCCTTTGCCGTTGACTCCACAGGGATATGTTCGATCTCATTGAACCCCAGATCCTCAAGGAACACTCTGCACTGTCCGAATGCGATATCCTTGGAGTAGATCTTGTCGATCTTTTCTATATCTTCAGAGAGCGTGGCAAACGAAAGATGGACATCGATCACCACTTCTGCGATAATCTTAAGATCATATTCATCCAGGGAGCTGATCGTATCGCTCACAATCCCGCTGGAGCTGTTCTCTATAGGCACCACACCGAATTTTGCCGTCCCTTTGGTTACTTCACGAAATACACCCTGGATCGAACCGATAGGCAGGTAGGCACTCATCGCACCGAACTTGCTCTCAGCCGCCTGGTGGGTAAAACTTGCTTCCGGTCCAAGGTAGGCTACACCTTCCGGAAGTTCAAGGTTGCGTGACACTGCAAACATCTCCAAAAAAAGGGCATCGATTGCCACATCAGTCAGCCTGCCCTTATTTCGAGATTTCAAACGATTCAGGATCGCCTGCTCACGTTCAGGACGGTAGATCGGCGCACCGGTAGTGTTTTTCAGTTCACCAACCTGATGCACCAGATCCATACGTTCATTATAAAGCTCAAGAAGCGTATCGTCTATCTTATCAATGTTTTTACGAAGTTCATTCAGGGTCATATACCGCTCCTTTATAAAGATCTCTCAGTCTCAAGCCCTTTCGGTTCACCTTTGACTCTATGCAAATTGTCTTGTCGGTGGGTGATACACACCCTGCGCGAGATCCTTCATCAATAAAAGTTTTTCGATAGAAAAACCTACAAAAATTCCTGATTCCTCCATCGTGGCTTCACTTCGTTCCGACCACTTTGGTTCCGTCACTATCACCGTGAAACTATTCACGATTATTTAACGCTCCTCATCCTGATTCCTCACCTTCAAGGAACTCAAGCTCCAGACGTACCTGGTCTTCATATGTCTCACGCTTGCGTATCAGCCTTACCTGATCACCCTGTATCGCCACCTCTGCCGTTTTTGGGCGGGTATTATAGTTGCTTGCCATTGTAAATCCGTATGCCCCGGCAGAATGCACAGCGATCAGATCATTGTGTTCCAGCGGCGGAAGCGGTACATTCTTGCCAAGGAAATCTCCGCTCTCACAAACCGGCCCTACAACGTCTGCCGACGTTTTTTCATGATCAGATCTCTTTGTCTCTTTTGCCACTGCTTCTATCTTATGGTAGGCATTGTACAAGCTTGGACGAAGCAGGTCATTCATCGCACCGTCAACGATCACAAATCGTTTATCCCCGTTTGTTTTTTCATACAGTACTTTTGTCAGGAATACCCCTGCATTGGCTACCATATAGCGTCCCGGCTCACACAGGATCGTCACATCCAGCCCTTTGACAGCTTCGAAGATCGCATGGGTGTAAGCTTCCGGCGATATCGTTACCTCATCATCATAAACAACGCCGATACCGCCGCCCACATCAAAGAACTTGATATCGATATCGATCGCTTTGAGCGAGCGTACGAGGTCGGCCACGATTCCGCATGCTTCAGCGATAGGTTCAAGCTTGGTTAACTGTGAACCGATATGGAAATGGATCCCGACAGGGTTGAGGAATTCAGATTTTTTGGCATAGATATACATGCGCTTCGCCATATCGATCTCTACCCCGAACTTATTTTCATGAAGCCCGGTCGAGATATACGGATGTGTCTGGGGGTCAATATTCGGATTCACCCGGATAGAGATACGTGCTTCTTTGCCAAGTTCTCTGGCAATCATCTCCACACGTTTCATCTCAGCCTCACTCTCCAGGTTGATCAACAGAATATCATGGCCCAATGCCGCTTCAATCTCTTCATCGCATTTACCCACACCCGAAAAGATAATCTTATACCTATTGACACCTGCGCTCAGTGCTCTTTGCACCTCTCCGATACTGACACAGTCCGCACCGGCCCCGAGATCAGCCAAATGCTTGATCACCGAGAGGTTGGAGTTTGCTTTTACAGCATAGTTGATAAGAGACTTTTTGCCTGCAAATGCATCTTTAAGCGTCGTATATCTCTCTTCAATGTAGTCAAAATCATATACATAAAGCGGTGTACCGTATTTTTCAACTACGTTTATTATATCAATGCTCATTCAATCTATCCTATATACCTAAACATTCGTATGAATTTTTGGTGATTTTATCGAAAAATTGATTAGAAGCACCCTTTGAACTTTTTTGTGGC
>JBEWPY010000089.1:0-7394 GCA_047689495.1 Candidatus Sulfurovum profundilacunae
ACAGGTGGAAAGGTTAAAGTGAAATAGGTGGAAGGATGGGAGTGAAATTTACAGTAGAGCGTCTGTTCAGTGAAATGCTCCGCATAGGTTTGAGCACTCTTCCCTGCCGCTTCTGCATTTCCTCCAAAGTAGATGATCGCTTCATCTTTACCTTCATTCACGGCAATGACATAAATAGATTCATCCTGATTTTCTACTGCAAACTCTCTAAAAGGGTGAGATACCTCAGCCCTTGGAAAGTAGATCATGTTTCTTTGCTGCCGGTAAAAATAGAGTCCCAGCAAGAGATAGACAGCGGCGAATAGGAAAAAGAACTTTAGCATATTATGGTTATCCCAGAAATACCTTTGCCTGACGGATATCTTCCATGATCTGCGCTTTCAGCGCTTTCAGATCGTCAAAGCGTCTGTTCTGTCTTATCGATTGGACAAACTCAACCGTGACTGATTCCGTCACTTGATGCTCATGGATAGATACATTCAGCAGGTGTGTCTCCACGGCATGCGATCCGTCCGTGCTCACACGGTGTCCGATAAAGGTCACGCTGGCATACCGCTGATCCCCTACGCTGGTACGTGTCGCATAGACTCCTTCACGCGGAAGCTGATAGTGGTCAACAAAGAGGTTAATCGTAGGCAGCAGCTCTTTTTTGCCAAGCCCCTGCCCCCGTATCACTTCACCTTCGATCAGATACTCTCTACCAAGCAGGGCATTTGCCATCCTGACATTGCCCTCTTTGAGATACTGTTTGATCGTACGGGAGTGTACGGGAATCCCTTCATAGCTTACCTGATCGACTATCGTCACTTCACCCTCAAAAAGTTTTTTGAGCAGCGCTCCGTTCCCTCCCTTGTTTTTACCGAAATGGAAGTCATATCCCACCACGATCTTTTCAAGGTGAGGGAAATCCTCCAGTACTCTTGCCACAAAGGCTTCAGCCGAAAGCCCTTTGGTCTTGTCAAAATGGTAAAAACAGCAGGTCCTGTCGGTATAACAGCTGCGTTTATACCCCGGAGTAAGATACCCGCCGTTACGCTCGATGATGACGAGCGCTTCGACCTGGGCAATGAGAGCCTGGTGCCCTCTGTGCAGTCCGTCAAACGAACCGATGGCTATGCTTTTAATCTTATTTAGCAATTTCAAATTTCTACTTTTTAATTTTTAATTTTCACAAAGTGATAAAGATACTCACGGTTACCCGACTTCCCTGCCACCTGCGAAGCGCTCTGATACTTCAGCTCCCAGCCAAGTTTCAGGGCACTCTTTTCGAACGCCTCTTTACGCTTGGCGATCGCATCCATATCCTGCACGACACCTTTGCTGTCGCGCTTCACCTCACGTCCTACCTCAAACTGAGGTTTATAAAGAATGATGATATCTCTGCTGCCCAACCTGTCGATATCCTCAATGATCTGAAGTATCGAGATGAAAGAGACATCACAGGTCACCACCTCAAACCCTTTTTCATCCCGAAAATCACGGATATCAGTCTCTTCATAGAGAGATAACCTCTCATCATCTTTCAGTGAGCTATGCAGCTGATCACTCCCCACATCAACACAGGTCAGTGACCCTACCCCGTTTTCAAGCAGAATCTGGGCGAAACCGCCTGTACTTGAACCGATATCAAGGGCACGTTTCCCTTCAAGCTGCATCGGATAACTCTCCAGAAAATGCTCCAGCTTCCGTGCCGCACGGCTGACGTAAAACTTCTCATCTTCCACTTCAACACTGTTTTCGGGAGAGATTTTCTGTGACGCTTTTGCTTTTTTGCCGTCTACTGTTACCTTCCCCGCCTTGATTGCATCCAGCGCCCTGTTTCGGCTCTCGAAATATCCCTCTTCTACGAGGTATTTGTCCAGTCTCATCTTCTACCTTTTAAATATTCTGAAATGGTCGACTATCTCATAGGCTCTTAACACATCTTCCTCTTTGGCACCTGCATTGATGTTGTGGATGATGAGTGGTTCGCCCTGCTTATTTCTTTTATCCGAGCAGATCCCGATATGATCCAGGCTTTTACCGTTTCTTCCTCTGAGTTTCCATACCACGATATCCCCCGGTTTAAAAGTGTCACGGACCCTGTAACCGCGTGAAACAAAATAGGTCTGGATATTTTTGACCCTGCGATGGTCGATATTGGGATCAAGCCTGTCTGTATAGTAGAGTCCCCTGTAACGTTCCGGAAACTTCTTTTTATGTCGATAGATGCGCTCCTGAAGGTCGATCTTTACGCCTCTCATAGCACGTATTACCACATCGGTACAGACACCTTTGGAGATCGGGATATCTCCCATAGGGTATTTGATTGTGGCATATTCGGGATTGTAAGTCAATGTCTTGCCTACCTGATCTTGTGCAGCCTTGATAAAGGCATCGTTTGTACCTGCAAAGAGCCAAAAACTCATAAAGATAAAAAGGGATGCAGCTTTTCTCATTATAACATCGCCTTCATCTCATCTTCGGTCAGTGTAGCCACGCCCAGACTCTCTGCTTTGGCCAGTTTGCTTCCCGCTTCTTCACCGTAAATGACAAAATCGGTCTTCTTGCTCACAGAACCGCTTACTTTGGCTCCAAGGCTTTCCAGCATTGCTTTGATCTTCCCGCGGCTTTCACTCATACTCCCGGTCAGTACGAGTGTCTTGCCTTTGAATGGATTTTCAGCAGCCTCAACTTTCTCTTCCACTGTCGGTTGGATCGTCTCAAAAAGTTTCAATACAAAATCATGATTGACACGCATGAACTCCAGCAGTGAGTTTGCCATCTCTTCACCGATCCCGTCGATCGCTACGATCTGCTCAAACACGGCGTCTGTAATACCCAGTCCGAACTCCAGCGCCAGCGCTTTGCTTGCTACTTCACCGATATGCTCGATACCCATTGCATTGATCAGACGGTAAAGAGGTACACTTTTTGTCGCCTGGATCGCATTGATCAGGTTATTGATACGCTTCTCTTTAAAACCTTCAAGGTCTTCCAGGTCTTCATACTGAATAGAGTAAAGGTCAAGAATATTGCTTATGATCCCCTCTTTGACCAACAGTTCAACGATCTTGCTTCCCAGTCCGTCAATGTCCATACATCCTTTACGTGCAAAGTGGATGATGGAGTTGATCACACGGTCGGGACAGTCAAGGTTCTGGCACTTGATCAATGCTCCCTCATCAAGCAGTTCGCTCCCGCAGGTCGGACACTCAGTCGGACGGGTTAAAGGAATTTCTGTGCCGTCCCTGCGGTCTTCCAGTACCTTAATGATCTTGGGGATCACATCCCCGCTTCGTATGATGATCACAGAGTCCCCCATACAGATATCTTTTCGTTCGATCTCATCGAAGTTGTGCAGCGTGGCACGGCTGACCGTAGCCCCTTCAATATTCACCGGTTCGATCTCCGCTACGGGGGTAACAACCCCTGTACGTCCAACCTGAAGAGTGATGCCATTGATCTTCGTGACCTTCTCGATCGCCGGAAATTTATAGGCGCACATCCATTTGGGGAACTTGACGGTGTACCCCAGCTCCTCCTGCTTCTCCACCTCATCAACTTTGAGCACCATCCCATCCATCATCATCGGTATCTCGTCACGCCTGGAGATCAGCATGGTGTAAAATGCTTCGATCTCCCCGATCCCCTGACACTCCTGTGCAAAAGGCGGTTCCAAAAAGCCGAGAGAATAGACATAATCCATCTTTTCAGAGAGCTTCTTATGCTCCAGAGTATTCTCTCCAAGCCCCCAGGGGTAAAAAACCAGCCTTCGTTTCGCGGTAATCGAACTGTCCAGCTGCCTCAGACTTCCCGCAGCCGCATTACGGGGATTGGCAAAAAGGCTCTCCCCTTTTGACAGGCGCTCTGCATTGATCTTCTCAAAGTCATCTTTGCGGATCACCACCTCGCCGCGGATCTCTATCAATCCGTCATCATCGATCGTGAGTGGCACGGAGCGGATCGTACGGACATTATCTGTCACCTCTTCACCGATCACACCGTCTCCACGTGTAATGGCCCGTACCAGTTTGCCTCCTTCATAGAGCAGGTTCATGCTTGCCCCGTCGAACTTCGGTTCGCAGAAGTACTCACACGCGCCTATATTCTTCTCGACACGCTCCAGCCACGCTACGACCTCACCACGGTCAAAGACATCCTCCATACTCCACATACGCTTGATATGTGTCGCTTTGGTGAACTCATCACGGATGATCCCGCCTACACGTTTCGTCGGGGAATCCTCTGCTGTCTCGTCCGGATGTGCATTCTCGTACTCCAATACCTCATGGTAGAGCCTGTCATACTCCTCATCACTGGCAACGGGATTATCCTCTACATAGTAGGCGTGTGCCCACTTTTTTAGGATTTTTACTTTTTCTAAATACGTTTCGTTTGCCATATCTCTCTCTCTATTTTATTTAGCTTCTAATCAAATACAACCCAACACATCACTGATCAACTGTGACAGTTCGGGACTGTTAAGCTTTGTCTTATACTCAACATTGGCACCATTTTCTTTTAACTCTTTAAAAAATGCTTCTGCACTTTTTATCTGTAACTTCTCTTTTGTACTTATATCATCAAATTTATCATATCCCTTAGTTTCTACTACAAAATACAACTCTTTATCATCTTTAGACTCTATAACATATCCAAAATCCGGATTATAGTTTCTTCCATGAGCTGTAGGGATATTCACTTTAGGCAGTTTTCCAAAAACGATGATCTTTTTATCTCCAGACTCATCTATTGTTATCTTTTCGATAGTACTGTCCACTTCCATAAAATCTTCATCATAGATTGATTTTTCTCTTACATTTTTAGATTTTATTGTATAAGTTTCAACTCCCAAACTTCCCTCTGATATAAATTCTTTGATATTTCCATTTTTATCAGTAAGCGATGTATTGCAAGCTTTTATTTCCTTTAGATCATAAGATATTTTATTGATGATCGTTTCATATATCGCGCTTACAAGTTGTTCTTCGATCTTTTTAAGAGCAAATTTTTCGTTTTGAGATATTATATCAAACTTCTCTTTTGTGATTCCATGTAGGACTTTAGCTATCGTTTGCATACTAAGTTTTGTATTATTGGACAGTGTTTTAACAAACTCATAGAGCGTGAATATAGAGTGGGTTTCTACCGCTACAGTATCTTTTTCACTATCGTGTTTCTCTTTGTTTTCAACATTCTTATCTCTTTTTACAATAATATCTTGACCGCTTATCTCAAAATTTGCATCTATCTTCTGTATTGCTGACTTAATCAAAGTTTCACTATCAATATCATATTTTACAACTGCATCATAGTTAAGATTATCCCATAGTGCTTTGAACTTTTTAAAGTTTTCTTGATGGATTTTGATTTTTCCCTTTTCTTTTTTACCGCTTCTATCTTTTGCTTTGATTCTATTAGATGTCCTAAAGAAGCTGTCAAAATACTCTTTGAGTTTTTTGCTGTCACACCCTTTCATTGCTAAAGATTCTAACTCTTTTGATCTTGAACTATACTCATCTTTTGAAATAGTGATTTCACTCATATCATCTTCATTGATAGTGATAAATCCCATCTCTTCAAGTTCATCAAGTAGTTTAGTTGCGGCTCTTGGTGTAGTTGCTATTTGATTTTCTACCATGATATTTTCATCAAACAGTTTTGAGACTTGCTTGATGCTGTTCTCACTGATCTCATTTTGAATAGAAGTTACAAAGTTTTCTTCCGTTGATGGGACTACTACAAAAAGCTCGTTGATAAACTCAAAGTTACTGTCATCTTGCGTGATTCTTTTGCCATCTTGATCTACTGCGAGTCTTAGCCCACGCCCAATTTGTTGGAGTTTTGATATTTTAGAATTACTAGGTGCTAATTTACATAGAGTCATGACATTCGGATTATCCCAACCCTCTTGCAGTGCCCACTGAGAGAAGATAAATCTAAGATTACTATCAAAACTTAACAGCTCCTCTTTTTTATTGAGTATCAGCTCTATAGCCTCTGCTTCATCTCCCTCTTTTTTAGACTTTGCAAAGTATCCGCTATGTATCTCGTTTAGGCTCTCTTTTGTTTTTAAAAGATACTTTTTATACTCTTCATCAAGGTTTCCTCTTTTTAAAATCTCTTCTAAGTTCTTAAGGTAAAGCTTCTCAAAAAGTTGTGCCAACTCTCCAGTTGTTCCCTCATCGGTAAGGTATTTATCTACTCTGTCGATAAAAAACAGACAAAGTGCTTTTATATCAAGTTTAAAAAGCTCTTCTTCTCTTTCAAAATGGTTTTTTATAGCAGTATCTACGATGACACGCTGCATCTCATCAAGCAGTACACCGTAACTCTCACTAACTCCAAGCGGTAAAGAGATACTGTTTGTAAAGATGATCTCACTTTTTGTGATCTTCTCTACCACATAAGATTCAAGATACTCTATACCTACTTTTTCACCAAGGTTTTCACCTTTTTGTAAAACTACTTTTTGATTTTTGGAGTTTATATCTTTGTACTCAATAGTAGCTTTATACTCTTTTTGATTTCGCCCCTCTATTTTTGTAAAAGCGATAGTATGATTATCAACATTTTCATTTCCAACCGTATCTACTGTAATAGCCTTTACAAGCCCGCGACTAAAGGCATCTACACTATCAAGAGTATAGATAAGGTTTTTATATTCATCCCCTTTAAAGGTAGCACCAAATCGCAAAGTAAAAAGAGCGTTGAACTCTTTTAGATATTTTGCAGTTTGTTTACCCTCAAATCTATGCGGTTCATCTATCACTATGACAGGTCTTAGCTGTGCGAGAGCTTGCATATAGCTCTTGGCACGCCCTATAAGAGTTTGCTCTATTTTGCTTTTGTTGATATTGTTTGTTGCTTTGTTAAATGACTGATAAGTCGATACAAGTACGGAGATATTTTGATCACTTGCATTGATATAGTTTAATACTGTCTTTTCACTATAGTTATAAACTGATACTTGTTTGCCGTACTCTTTGACAAAGAACTCTTTTGTGATCTTAATGTTTTTGATCGTCCCTTGTCGTATAGGGTTAGACGGTACCAGGATGATAAACTTACAAAGCCCATAATCACGGTTAAGCCTATAAATGGACTCCAAAAAAGTAAAAGTCTTACCCGTTCCCGTCTCCATCAAAGTGTCGACTACTAACTCATCTTTGATGGAGACTTCCCCGATGTCAACTTTGTTTGATTCTCTTACCTTTGTGATATTTTCTACTAAGTTACTTTTTGAACTCTCAAGCTCAAATGTTGGGTTACTTTTTCTATTGTCATTTGCTGTAAATGATATATTTTTAAATACATCGCTTATGCTATCTACTGCTTGTTTTTGATAATCTAATCGGTCAAATTTTATTTTTAACATTATTTTTTCTCTTTTAGCATTTTTGCAGCATCTT